>NZ_SCMW01000003.1:0-165358 GCF_005502845.1 Brevibacterium sp. 2SA
CCCGCGCACAGGGCCGGCGGGAAGGCGCGCCTGCAGCCCCACGGCGTTAGAGCTCACCCTGGTTTCCAGGGCTCGGTTCTTGGCATGAGCCCTGGAAACCAGAGTGAGCTGTGGCGAGGACTCGCTCCCGGCACCCCTGCCGGTCGACGCAGAGCAGGCTCAGAGGCGAAGGGGCTTGCCCCTGAACTTCAGCAGCTCCGGTGCCTGTTCGAAGAGCTTCGCCCCGAACACCTGTGGATTGAGAATGTCTCGGAAGGCGAAGTGGACGACCTTGTACCCCATCGTCAGCAGCATGTTGTGCTGGTAGCTCTCCCGCTTCAGGCGACTGCGTCCGAACTCCACGTACTTGCCGGAACCATCGACGGCCAACGCCGTCCTCGTCTGCCGGTGGAGAAAGTCCAGCCTCGTGAGGAAGTCCCCGTCGTGGGCGACATTCCACTGCTGGTCGAAATCGTGGAGGCCGAGGAGATGGAGATTGAACGAACTTCGACTCTCCGCGTAGCTCTCCGACAGCGGAGAGATGTGCGCAAGCAGGGTGAGAGCTCGTCTGCGTCCACGCGCCAGTCGGAGTGCAGCGGGAGCGAAGTCGTGGGCGACGAGGTTCCGGCCGATGTCCGCGAGCACATGGGGATTGGCGAACCCCAGACGCTTCTTGAGTCCGTACCGCTTGTGGACGCCGCGTCGCAGGGTGGCCTCCAAGGCGGCGTACCCCGCAACTGGACCGCCGTACTCGATGAGGTCCAGGCTGGTGCGGATCGAGCTCGTCACGTCCACGTCCGACAGGTTCGCCCGATCAGCGCAGGGCACCGCGCGCCGGAAGCGGCGGATGGCCGGGCTCAGCGTGCTCGCAGTCGGATGCATGACTGTCAACGGTCGGAGCGGCAGGTCGAACATCGGCAGGTCGTGCAGCAGCGCTGCAGACACACCGGAGACGACATCGCCGCGGCGATAGTGCGGGTAGTGGATCACCTCGAGCCGTGCCAACTGAGTGCGAATCGCACGATTCTCGATCTGTTCGGCTATCGAAGAGTCCTGGAACCGATCAGTCCACACCGTGTCCGTGATCAGCTCGCGGATGCGCGCATGGCGAGGAACCGTGCAGGCGACGGCGATCGAATACACCCCGCGGCAGACGCGGATGAGACAGCAGTCGACAGCTCGACTGATCTCCACGCTGGTCACCCCTGCTGCACGCAGGGTCTGAGAGGTCACCACATTGCATGTCGGCTGTTCCCTGTGATCGTCCATCCGCACACTCTGGCGCCCGCAGTCGGCCGCCGCATCTGCGATCGGGTGTCCTGTGGAAACGCGATGAGCGTCCACAGGCTGCGCGAACGCGAGTGCTCGCAGTCTCCCCAGGGGGCGTGACGGCAACGCACCAGCGTCACCGTCCCTGACGTCGCCGGGCCGCCACGTCCCCGGCGGTCGCAGTTCCTCAGAGACGCATCACCGCAGGCGAGCGTGCCAGCACTCGAGTTCGCGTCGACACTGCGAGACGAGTCGGAAGCGTCAGACGAGCTCGCTGATCGAACCGCAACCCTTGACCACGCCGCTTTGAGCTCTGTCGAGCACGAGCAGCTCACGTTGCGAACAGTGCCGCCCAAACGAAAGTGAGCCCAAACCGTCCACAGCCGATCGCACGCAAGTGGGGCCGCACGACGGGCCCGACGGGCCGACCGCGCACGGACGCGCCGGTCCCACCGCCCACCCCGCACCGCGGTCACTCGCGGTGGAGCCAGGCCTCGTAGATCTCCCGCTTGGACAGACCGAAGCGCTTCGCGATCTGGCCGGCCGCCTCCTTCGCGCGCACACCCGACTCGACCAGCTCCTCCATCTCGCCGAGGTGGTCCTCCGGAGCCGTCTCCACCTCGGTGGCACCGGCGAGGACGAGGGTGAGTTCCCCGCGCAGACCATCGGCGGCGAGCTCGCGCAGGGACCCGACGGTCCCACGCAGCGTCTCCTCGTACGTCTTCGTCAGCTCCCGGCTGATACTCATCGGCCGGTCGGGGCCGATGACCGATGCGAGGTCGTCCATCGCCTCGGCGATCCGGTGCGGGCTTTCGAAGAAGACCATCGTCCGCTTCTCCGACTTGAGCTCGTCGAAGAGCGTCCGGCGAGCCCCGGACTTCCGGGGCAGGAAGCCCTCGAAGCTGAAGCGATCACTCGGCAGACCGGAGACGGCGAGCGCCATGAGCACCGCGGACGGCCCCGGCGTCGCGGTCACCGGCAGATCCGCCTCGGCGCACGCCCTGACGACGCGATATCCGGGGTCGGAGACCGCCGGCATCCCAGCATCGCTGAGGAGGACGACGGTCTGACCGCCGCGGACGAGGTCGACGATCTCGGGCGCGCGGGACTGCTCGTTGTGGTCGAAGACGCTGAGCACGCGCTTCGTGTGCGCAATCCCCAGACGCTGAGCGAGGGAGAGGAAGCGGCGGGTGTCCTCGGCGGCGATGACGTCGGCAGTCGAGATCGCCTCCCGCATCCGCGGGCTCGCATCGCCGAGGTTGCCGATCGGAGTCCCGACAAGGATCAGTCGTCCGCCTGCCGGCTTGGGGTCGAGTGACGGGTCGGCTGCGTCCTCGTCCATCGAGGGATCGCCGTGCGAGCCTGCGTCGGCTCTGTCGGCAGCGTGGCCAGCTCTGTCGGCAGCGTGGCCAGCTCTGTCGGCAGCGTGGTCAGCTCTGTCGGAAGCGTGCGATCCGTCGGCACGCGGTGCCGCGGACTGGTGGCCTGAATCGCGGTCATCAGGCTGCGGGTCACCGAACCCGGGACCACCGGATTCGGGAGCACCGGAATAGCGGTGGCCCGCCCCGATGTCATACAACTCTCGGTCACCGGACTCTGAGTCACCGGACTCAGTATCACGAGTCTCTGGGTTGCTGAGTTCAGGAGCGCCGAACGCATCCGGGGGCAGCCCGTCCGCCTCCTCACCGAGTACAGGATCGGGACCGAGAACAGGATCGGGCGTCGTCGGCTCAGGCGCCGGTGCAGTCGGCCACCGTGCGGGATGCGGCCTCGTCAACTGTACGAGCCGGCGCTGCCGAGGAATCCGACCCCGAGGATCGCCACGAAGAAGAGAATGTAGACGATCCAGAAGAGGATCCAGAGACTCGTGCCGATGTAGCCGACCCAGAGGGCGGCGATCGCCATCCCGTCGCCGCGCTCGCCGCGCTCCCTGATCTGCTTGCGGGCGATGTGGCCCATGACGATCCCGGCGATGCCCGCGAGGAAGACGCCCGAGATGGTGCCGAAGATCGAGGCGACGAGGGCGATGATCGCCAAGGTGTTCGTGGGTGCCAGCTGCTGGTAGCCGACCCCGGCGCTGCCATAGCTCGCAGGACCGTACGCGCTTCCGTAGTTCGCGACCTGCTGGTTGTTCGCGGCCTGGTAGCCGTTGGGATCGTAGCTGTTCGACGGCTGCCCGGACTGCGGCTGCTGGTAGTACATGTCGGGATTGTTCCAGTTGTTCTGACTGCTCATGACTTCTCTCCTCGGGGATTCTCCCTCAACCGTACCGAGCACGGCACCGAGACCAAAGGCGAACGTGTTGCAATCCTGCATCGTCGACCGTCGGAGGCACCCTCTGCGACCGATGCCGGGCGGTGGGCCGCCCGGTGAAGTCGAGTCCGCCGCTCAGGCCGTCGCGGCGAACATCGCGAACAGGCTCACCCCGACGATCGCGATGATGACGATGGCCAGGATCGCCAGGCCGATGCTGATGTAACCCATGACGAGGCCCGCCGTCGCCTGACCCCGCCCGTCTTCGCCGGTGCGCTTGATCTGGCCGCGCGCCACGTGCCCGAAGATCACCGCGAGGATGGGCGCCAGCCACAGGAGCATCGCGAGGAAGCTGAAGAGCCACCCGATGACCGGGATCATCGCGAGCAGCCAGCAGACGAAACCGCCGGCGAGGCCGATGATGCCCATCCACATCGACCACCCGGCCAGTGTGTTCGGCCTGCGGTAGACGACCATCGGCGCACCGTACGTGCCGTAGGTGACCGGCTGACTGAAACCGCCCGGCTGGCCCATCGCGGGCTGCCCGCCCGAGGGTCCCACCGAGTCGAGGTACTGCCCGTAGTCCGTGTACTGGCCGCCACCGTAGCTGACCTGGTCATAGCCGCTCTGGCCCGATCCGTAGCCGTTCTGGCCAGTGCCGTAGCCGGGCTGTCCGGAACCGTAACCGAGCGACGGCTGGGACGCTCCGTATTCGGAGCCGAACTGCTGGGAACCGACCTGGGGTGGGTCGCTCGGGCGGTAGTTCGGGTTGTTCGACACTCTCATCACCGTCTTCGCTCGTACACGGAACTTCTCGCACAGCACGTTGTGCAATGCCTGTAGTGATCAGCCTAACTGCCTTCCCCCGCGTGCGATACCGCCATTTGCACCACTGCGCCGCCACAGGGCGGCAGCAGGGAATGACGCGCGCCGAGGCGGCCCGACGTCCGAGACACGACCGAGCGCAAGCTGAACGGGCTGGTCGGCGCCGCACCCTAGACTTGGCGGTGATGACAGCTCCCCATGATCCCCCATCGCCGAGGCGGTCCTCCGACCCGACGACCCGCCCCGAGTCGTCGGGCAACACTGACCCGACGACCGACCGCAAGTCGTCGAGCGCCCCTGACCCGACGACCGGCCCCGAGTCGTCGAGCGCCCCTGACCCGACGACCGGCCGCAAGCCGGCGGCCAGCCCAGAGCCGACGACAGAGGCTGCGGCCACCTCGGCGGCCCGAGCGGCCGTGCGCGAGGAGATGTCACCGACGGCGGAGTCATCCGCCCGCACAGACCGCAGACAGAACACCGGCCCGTCGCGCCGCGTCGCACGCGAGACCCGGGCCCGCCGGCGCGAGGCTGTCCTCGCCGGAGCTGCGGCTCTGCGCAGGACGACCTTCTCCGCGGGCATGTGGGCGACCCGGGCTCCGGTGTGGATGTGGCCGGCACTCATCGTCATCACTCTCATCAGCGGCGCTCTGCGCCTCTTCCGCCTCGATTTCCCGCCGCGGCTGATCTTCGACGAGACCTACTACGTCAAGGATGCCTACTCGGTCGTCACCTTCGGCTACGAGCGCGCCTGGCCGGAGAACGCCGACGACTCGTTCAACGCCGGCGACCCGAGCGTCATCGAGTCCGGCCCCGAGTACGTCGTCCATCCGCCGCTGGGCAAATGGGTCATCGGATGGGGCATCGACCTCTTCGGCGCCGACGACTCCTTCGGTTGGCGCTTCTCCGTCGCCATCGTCGGCACCCTGACGATCTTCCTCATCGGCCTCGTCGCCTGGAAGCTGTTCCGATCAGCCTTCTTCGCATGCGTGGCCGCAGGTCTGCTCGCCGTCGACGGCGAGCACTTCGTCCACTCCCGCACGAGCCTGCTCGACATCGTGCTCATGGCCTTCATCCTGCTCGCCTTCTATTTCATCCTCCTCGACCGCGAGCAGGTGACGAAGCGACTCGCCCGCTGGACCGCGGGACTCGACAGCGCTCCCCCGCCGACGAGCGAATCCGCCGCAGACCCCGCAGCCAGCCACGCCGCAGAAGCCCAGAGCCCCGCCGCGAAGTCCGCCCGCGCCAAGGTCGCCGACGCGATCAACTTCGGCCCCCGCCTCGGCGCGCGACCCTGGCTCATCGCCGCGGGCATCAGCCTGGGACTCGCCACCGGCGTGAAATGGTCGGGCCTCTATGCCCTGGCGGCGTTCGGCATCCTCGTCGTCGCCTGGGACGTCCATTCCCGTTTCCGCGCCGGCGTCGTCCATCCGTGGCTCGGCGCCCTCATCCGCGACAGCATCCCGGCGTTCCTCTCGCTCGTGCCGGTCGCCCTCATCACCTACATCGCGACGTGGACGGGCTGGATCCTCTCCGACGACGGCTGGGACCGGCAGTGGGCGGCCGAGACGCCCGGCTGGTGGCAGTCCCTGCCGTCGTGGCTGTACTGGCTGCCCTCGCTCGCGCGCTACCACTACACGGCGTACTCGTTCCACGTCGGCCTCGACGCCGAGCACCCCTACATGTCCAACCCGTGGGGCTGGATCGTCCAGTGGCGGCCGACGTCGTTCTACTACGAATCCCTCAACCAGGGCGATCTCGGGTGCGAGGCGATCCGGTGCTCCTCGGCGATCACCTCGGTGGGCAACCCCGTCATCTGGGGTCTGGCACCCGTCGCGCTCCTCATCGTCCTCGCCGCGTGGATCATCCGCCGCGACGTCCGCTGCGGGGTCATCCTCGCCGGACTCGCCGCGACGTGGCTGCCGTGGTTCGCCTACCAGGAGCGGACGATCTTCACGTTCTACACGATCGTCATGGTGCCCTTCGTCGTCCTCGCGCTCACGTACTGCCTGACCCTGCTGTGGGGCAGGCGGAATCCCGCTCCCCCATTCGCCGAGGCGGTCCGACCGTCCCCGGCGACGCCGGGTTCCGCTCCCGAACCACAGACAGTCGCCGGTCAGTCACCGGACACCGACACGACAATGCCCCCCGGCCAGCCACCGGCGACCGGCACTCCGACATCCCCCGAAACCTCCCGCGTCTCCCGGCGCCGAGGCGGCCGGCCCTCGTGGACGCTGCTGGCCCGCCGCCTCGGCGTCGGTCTCATCCTCGCCGCCGCGGTGCTCGCGTTCGCGTACTTCTGGCCGATCTACACCGGCGAGGTCATCCCGTTCGAGGCGTGGAACAACAGGATGTGGAACGTCACCTGGCGCTGACCTGAACTCGACATGACGGGGTCGCCTCGGCGACACCGGCTGTTCACCTGCGCGTCACGGCCCGTCGTTAGGTTCGGGGCATTGTGACTGACACCGCCATCCCGAACCACCCAGCTCCCGCCTCGGCGACACCCGCTCCCACCTCGGTGGACACGAGGACATCCGAGCCGAACACATCGCGAACCGTCGCCATCATCCCCGCCCGCGGCGGATCGAAGGGCATCCCCCTGAAGAACCTCCAGAAGGTCGCGGGCGTCTCGCTGCTCGCCCGGGCGATCAACGCGGCGAAGGCCACCCCGAGCATCGACCGGGTCATCGTCTCGACCGACCACGAGGGCATCGCCGCGGAGGCGATCCGGGCCGGCGCCGAGGTGTCCCACCGTCCCGCGGAGATCGCCGGGGACACAGCGACGAGCGAATCGGCGATCATCCACACCTTGAACACCCTCGACGAGGACTTCGACGTCACCGTGTTCATGCAGTGCACGTCGCCGTTCATCGACTCCGCCTCGATCGACAATGCCGTGTGCCGGGTCGCCGACGGACAGGACGACGTCGTGTTCTCCGCCGTCGAGGACCATTCGTTCCTCTGGCGCCTCGACGACGACGCCGAGGCGGTCGCCGTCGGCCATGACAAGGCCTTTCGCCCACGGCGCCAGGACCGAGCCAAGCACTTCAACGAGACCGGGGCGTTCTACGTCATGCGCACGGCCGGGCTGCTCGAGAGCGGACACCGCTTCTTCGGCCGGGTCGGCATCGAGGAGGTCCCGCCCGAGCACGCCCGCGAGATCGACGACATGTCCGACCTCACGCTGGTCCGCGCGATCGCCTCGACGCAGGAGACGGCTCAGGTCATCGACGTCGACGCGCTCGTCACGGACTTCGACGGCGTCCACACCGACGACGGCGCCTATGTCGATGAGGACGGAAACGAGCAGGTCAGGGTCCATCGCGGCGACGGAATGGGAATCTCACGCTTGGTGAAAACAGGTTTCCCTGTCATGATTCTCTCAAAGGAACGCAACCCTGTGGTCACCCGCAGGGCGGAGAAACTTCATATCGACGTAACCCAGGGTGTGGACAATAAGTCGGAGGTTCTGCGGTCGTGGATCGACGCGCAGGGCCTCGACGCCACCCGCGTCGCCTATGTCGGCAACGACATCAACGACCTCGAAGCCTTCGACGTCGTCGGGTGGCCGATCGCCGTCGCGGACGCCCACCCCAAGGTGCTCGCCGCCGCTCGAGTCGTTCTCGACCGGCCCGGCGGACGGGGCGCGGTCCGTGAGGTCTGCGACCTCATTCCCGCCCGCAGCTGAGCCAGACACCGGAGCGCGGCCTCCCGGCGGCCCCACCGACAACTCCACACCGCAGACACAACTCCACAAGGAATCGCACCACCCACCCCGCGCGGCGGCACTCACCGCGTACGAACGAAAGCAGGATTCATGACTGATCACATCGCCCCCGTGGCCATCGGCGACCAGCTCGTCGGACCCGGCCAGCCCGTGTACATGATCGGTGAGATCGGCATCAACCACAACGGTGACGTCGAGATCGCCAAGCAGCTCATGGATGCCGCAGCGACCGCAGGCGCGCAGGCAGTGAAGTTCCAGAAGCGCAACCCCGATGTCGCCGTGCCCGAACACCAGAAGTCGAAGATGCGCTCGACCCCGTGGGGCGAGATGACCTACCTCGACTACAAGTTCCGCGTCGAGTTCGAACGCGAGGAGTACACGGAGATCGACCGCTACGCGAAGGAACTCGGCCTGCAGTGGTTCGCCTCCCCGTGGGACGTCGACTCCGTCGAGTTCCTCGAGAACCAGTTCGATGCGCTCACCTACAAGGTCGCCTCGGCGTCGCTGACCGACTTCGAACTCCTCCGCGCGATCGCCGAGACCGGCAAGCCGGTGCTCTGCTCGTCCGGCATGTCCGACTGGGCGACCCTCGATGCCGCCGTCGAGGTCTTCGACCGCGACAAGCTCGTCCTCATGCACGCCACCTCGACGTATCCGCTGCCGCCGGAGGAGGTCAACCTCCTCGCGATCCCCGCGATGCGGGAGCGCTACGGGGTGCCCGTGGGCTACTCGGGCCACGAGCTCGGCCTCGAGATCTCCTTCGCCGCCGCCGCGCTCGGCGCGGTGACGATCGAGCGTCACATCACCCTCGACTCCTCGATGTGGGGATCGGACCAGTCGGCATCGATGGAGCCGCGCGAGTTCGCCTCGCTCGTCAAGGGCGTGCGCGTCCTCGAACAGGCCATGGGTGACGGCGTCAAGCGCGTCATGCCCGGCGAGGAGTCGAAGATCGACTCCCTCCGCAAGGTCACCGCTTGATCTCAGTCCTCTGAAGTCAGCAGGCGAACCGCCCCGACGGACAGGTGTCCGTCGGGGCGGTTTCCCGTGCGCATAGGACAGAACCGTGCCTGCGTGCGGAATCCGGCACAGCGGAATCCGCACGCAGCCGGCCTCTCGAGGCCAACCTTCGGTGAACTCCTCGAACCGTGTCGTTAACCCTGTCGTCACCTGCTGTTACTCAGCCGTGTCTACCATCGTCTGAGCCCATGCACGTGCGGCATTCCCCTGCGGCCGTGCTCAGCAGCGAAAGGACCCCATGACCACTCCCCTGACCAGCGTCATCATCGCGGCGAAGAACGCCGAACAGACCATTGGGAGCAGTCTCAAGAGCTTGACCATGCAGGGGTTCGCCCCCGACGAACTCGAAGTCCTCGTCGTCAACGACGGCTCGGAGGACCACTCGGCTGAAGTCATCGCCGAGTACGAGGACAAACTCAATCTCGTGACCATCGAGAACCCCACCTCGCTCGGTGTCTCGGCGTCGCGCAACTTGGCGCTCGAGGCGTCCACCGGCCAGACCATCACCTACCTCGACGGAGACGACTGGTACGCGCCGGGTCACCTGCGGAAGATGACGGATGCGATCACCGGACTCGGCGTCGACTTCGTCAAGATCGACTACGTCCTCGTCGAAGGCACCAAGCGCAGCCTCAACCAGGCGCCCTGTGCTCTCCGGAACCGTCCGCTCAATCCGCGCGACTACATCATGCCCGCGAACATGCCGACGATGGTCGACTACCCGGCGTGCTGGACGGGCATCTTCACCCGCAGCATGGCCGATCGCGGCCTGCTCACCTTCGATCCCGCCCTGCGGACCTGTGAGGACCGCCCCTGGACGTGGCGACAGCACCTCGAGTCGGATTCGTTCGCCGTCATCAACTCCGCAGGCCTGTGCTACCGCAAGGGAATGTCGACGTCGCTGACCTCGATCTACGACGAACGGCAGCTCGACTTCATCCCGGCCTTCCGGACCGTCTTCGCAATGCTCGAGAGCGACCCGGAGATCGACGAGTTCGAGACGAAGGCCGTGCGGAACTTCCTGTCGATCCTCTACCACCAGCTCGTCAAACGATCGGACCAGATGACCGCCGAGGTGAAGCAGAAGCTGTTCGCCGGTGCGACGACGAACGTCAAGATGATCAAACCCGAACTCGTCGATCGGGTGGTCGAGAAGTTCGGCGATGACCGAGTTCCGGTCATCGCCCCGGTTCTGAGGAGGGCACAGGCATGACACAGCTCATCCAGGTCTCCACCCTGTATCAGCTCGCCAACGTGGCCGCGAACATCAACGCCGGTCACTTCGGGTCGGCCGACGAACGCCGCATCCTCGTGGTCGCCAACAACGCCTACGCGCCCGAGATCACCCCATCGGCGATCGACCTGCTCGGCTCGACGACCCTGCTCAGTCGGTTCGATTCGGTCGTCGACTGGAATGCCGCCATCTGGCCGAGCCACCCCAAGCAGTTCGGCATCTCGCCGACGCGGGCGCCGATCATGCGCACGCTGCTCGAACACCTGTGGTCGCTCTCCCCTGACGAGGACATCTCCCTCGTCGTCGAGTCGCTGCCCGGCCATCCGGCACACGCGCTCACCCAGGTCTTCGCCGACGCTCCGATCTCCGTGCACTCCGACGGCCTGATGAGCTACGGGCCGGTGCGCAATCCCCTCGGTCGTCCGCTCTGGCAGCGCCTCGAGAACGTCCACTACACCGACCTGCTTCCCGGAGTCATGCCCCGGCAGCTCGCCGAACACGCTCCGAATCGCATCGCCCTGACCGTCGACGAACTCCGTCCGGTCATCGAGGAGATGGCCCAGGAATCCGACGACGCCCTGACCTCTGCGGGCCTGTCGAATCCGATCGACGACAGCGCCCTGGTCCTCGGCCAGTACCTTGCGGAGATCGAGCTCATCACCGAGGAGGAGGAGATCCAGCTCCACCTCGACATGCTCGACGAGGTGAAGAAGCGCGGAGTGGGCACGGTGATCTTCAAGCCCCACCCGACATCGGCCCGGACCGTCGCCGAACCGCTGAGGCGGCGCGCGGAGGCCCTCGGCCTGCGCTTCGTCCTCGCTGATGTGCCCGTCCTCGCCGAGGTGGTGGCATCCCGGACGCAGCCCCGGCTCGTCGTCTCGTGCTTCTCCACCGGGCTCGTGACCACCCAAGCGCTGTACGGAACCGAGACCGCTGTCGTCGGCACGGAGCTGCTCCTCGAGCGGATCGCCCCGTATCAGAACAGCAACCGCATCCCGCTGACGATCGTCGATGCGCTCAATCGCGGCGGCTATGTCCTCGAGGACCGACCGGGCGGCCGCGGGCTCAAGGACTTCAATGCTCTCATCGACGCCGTCACCTACTGCATGCAGTCGACCATCATGACTCACCTGCGCGAACCCGCCGTGCGCTTCCTCACGGCGGCCGTCGGCACGGGCGACATGGTGTACTTCAAACGCAAGCGCCTCACCCGCCTCGATCTGCCCGGCAGCCTCGAGGCGTCGAACCGCGGGCGAGTGCTGCGCACGGGGAAGCGGATCCTGCGCAAGAATGCGAAGTCCGCGCTCTCGAAGCTCGACCGCCGTGGGATCAAGATCGACGTCGCCAAGCTGACCGGACGCCGCTGACATGGCTCGCACGGCGATCGCTTTCGCAGAATCGCCTCTCCAGTTCCTCTCCGCGCTCGAAGCGCACGAACCGCACGAAGAGCTGCTCATCCGAGCTCGCGCGAACGCGAAGGGGATGACGTCGTTCCTCGACGCCTTCGACCCCGCCTGGCTGCCCAAGCGCGTTCGCCTCGAACGCGAGGGGGCCAAGCCGGGCATCCTCAGGAAGATGTCGCCGTCGAGTATCTACATCGGTGACGCCTGCTCGGGCCAGGTGCACAAAGCGCTGTCGATGGCGTACCTGGAACGGCGGATGCCGGAGATCGTCATCCTCGATGACGGGCTGGCGACGTACTCGACGATTGAGACCCTCGCCGCCAAGCGGGGACCGCTCGTGCGCCCACGTCAGAAGCTCAAGCCGTCCCGGGAGGTCATGGCCGCCTATGTCGCCGACCGACTGCGCGGCCTGGCCTCCGGGGGCAAGCTCCGCTGGCACACCGCGCTTCCCGTGCCGAAGGCGCTGCGCAATGCCTTTCTGCGCACCGGGGCGGAGATCACCCGGCATCGTTTCGAACACCTCCAGTCGCTGCCCACCGGCGGCAGCCATTCGCGGGACACTCCGGTCATCGGATCCTCGCTGGCCGCTGACGGACTCATCCGCGAAGAGGCCTACCTCGCCTGGCTCGAGGGTCTGCTCGCCGCCGGTCCGATCACCTACTACCCGCACCGTCGTGAGTCCGCGGAGTTCCTGGCGAAGCTCGGAGCCGACGACCGGGTGCGGATCAAACACGTCGGACTGCCGATCGAACTGCGCCTGATCAACCTGCCGGCGGAATCGGTCATCCGCAGCCTCCCGAGCACGGCGGCAGTCTCCCTGGCGGTGCTCAACCCCGATGTCCGCATCGATGTCACGGAGATCCCCCGTGAATGGTGGACCGGGACGTCTCCCGATAGTCTGCGTACGTCCCTCAACGCACAGACTGTGGCCGGTGATCTCGATTCCTGATACCCCTCACGCCTCCGAGCACGAAACTCCGGTGGCCGACACCGTCACGCCGCATCCTGCCGGCACCCCGGCCGCGCCCGCCGGCACTGCTCGCTCCGTCGGTGCCGAGGACTCCGCGCGCGCCCGCTCGGAGCGGGAGACGATCAGCGTCGTCTCCGTCTCCGACAGCGAGTCGTACCTCAAGTGGGCGACTCAGCTGCTGAGCACGCTGCCCAATGTCGAGGCCCACGTCTACCTCATCGACAATCCGATCCTTCCCACGAACGAGCAGATCACCCATGCGATCGCCGGTACCGCGTGGGAGGGCCATGAGGTTCCGATCATCAGCCGCAGCGAACTCGGCGAGGTCATCGCCAATCACGCGCCCGACATCGTTCTCGGTGCGGCCACCGGTCCCATCGTCGCCCAGCTGTTCCTCACCGCCAGTGCACTCGAACCGCGTCCCGCGCTCGTCTCGGGACTGCCCGGGATGGGACTGCCGGCCAGCGGCAAGGGGATGAACTACCGCAGACTCATGGATGCGTTCCTCGCCCACTCCTTCACCGAGGTGGACGAGTACCGGGCCGTCAGCGCGCTGCGGCGGGTGCCCGCCGAGATCCTCCTCGCCCGCCTCCCGATGCTGCGTTCGCCGGGCGTGCCGGATCGCCCGGCCGGCGGGTCACCGGCAGGGGTGCCGACGACCCTGGTCTTCGCCCCGCAGGCGAAGGTGCCCGAGTCGGCCGCCGAGCGTGAGTCGATCATCGCCGCACTCGTGGAGTTCGCACTCCGGCATCCCGATTCCCGCACCGTGGTGAAGATGCGGTCCCGGCCGGGCGAGCACGAAACGCACCGCGAGCAGCACTCGTACTTCGAGATCATCGACGAGTTCAAGGCTCGCAAGGTGCCCGGAGCCGATCGTCTCGAGATCGGCTACGGTCCGCTCACGGCGTTCCTCACCCCCGGTTCGGCGCTCGTCACGCTCTCCTCCACAGCGGCGCTCGAATCGATCGACCGTGACATTCCCACCCTGCTCATCTCGGACTTCGGCTTCGACCGGGCACTGCTCAACGAAGTCTTCGCGGATTCGGGCGCGACTGGCAGTCTCGCCGATGTCGCAGCGGGCAGAATCGGCTTTCCCAGCGAGGAGTGGCTGGCGAGAAACTACTTCCACATCGATGACGGAAGTCTGCGTCGCAGCCTCGGCCTGCTCGCCACCCGGTCCCGCACCGGACAGCTGCCGAATCGCCGGAAGGCCGTGCTCAAGCAGAAGCGAATGCTCTTGCGTGCCGAAGCCCGCATCTACACCCCGCCGATCGTCGTCAAGGCCTATAGGCGGATTCGGTACGGCCGCTGAGCACGACGCACGGGGACGCTGGGCGGTGACCTTCGAAGGACTCTGGGACCGGTCCGTGGCCCTCAGCTGCGGTCGTCGGTGACCGAGCTCGATTCGTCGAGTTCGACGACCACCTCGGCGGCGGGTGATGCTGCCTTGAACACCCATGTCCGGTACGCGTAGAACCGGAAGGCCATGGCCAGGGCGATGCCGATGACGTTCGTCGAGATGTTGTAGGTGAGCTGGTCGCGCATGTTGAGCAGATACCAGGTGACGCCGAGCGGGATGACGGAGATCGCCATGCCGGCGAGGTTGACGGCGATGAAGAGGATGATGCCGCGGACATTGGAGTCGGTGGTGCGATCCCCGTAGGTCCACAGCTTGTTGCCGATCCACACGACGATCATCGCGGCGATCGTCGAGATGATCTTCGCCTTGATGGGGCTGCCCTCGAGAAGCGCAGGCACCGGGCCGAGCCCGTAGGTGAGGAGGTTCGAGAGTCCGACGTCGACGATGAAACCGACGCCGCCGACGGTGAGGAATTTGAAGGCTTCCACCGCGAGGCGCCGAAGCCGAATCGAGACAGACTCTTGCATGACAGCTCTACTCTATGTTGTCTGCTTCCGGACTCGCTGAACGTGCCCACGTCGCGCCGACCACATTCCCAGGGTGAGGACCACGCCGACGGTCACCGCAAGCGCAGGCCAGAAGGTGTATCGGAAGTGGTTGGCCGGCACGATCGGGAAGTAACCTGCGACATAGCACAGCGCCGAGGTGGCGAGCATCACGATCTCCGGGACGAGGCTGGGGGTCGGCCGGGGAGCTGAGCCGCGAGAGGTCTCGGCTCGTCTCAGGCGAAGCGCAGCGGCGACGAGAAGCACCCCCAGCAGAGACCAGAACCACGGTTTGAACACCATCGGGAACGTGGCCAGGGCGAAGTCCTCGACATACGGGCGGAAGAGGTAGTCGGCCTTCTCGTCACCCTGTGCGTAGCCGACCTTCGTCCCCTCCCCATGCCATTCCGCGGGCCAGTACTCGAGGCTGGAGGAAAAGAAATAATAGGAGAACACGGCTGCCCGGTACTCGACGTAGCGCAGCGGGTGGGTGATGACGGTGTCCAGCCAGAGCTGCCTGAGTGCGTCCTGGTCGGCGATCGGGCTGAAGTTCTCACCCGTCGCGCCTTTGCCGTAGCAGTTCCAGTACGCGTCCCAGATCTCCCCCATCTGCAGACACTTCGGGCGGGCCGCACCGATCTTCGCTTTGAGCTCCGGGGGCGCGTCGGAGGCCATGAGCTCCTTGTCGGGCACCGAGAACATCACGTCGTCGAGGAGGACCTGTGAGATCTGCCCGGTGGGCTGAACATCGTAGCGGGCGGCGATGATTGCATCAGTCGCCTTCACCCCGCCGACCAGGATGATGAGGACGACGACTCCCGCCGAGGCGGTGGCGAGCACCGCGCGCGCCCGCGTCCGGTGAGACGGGGGTGTCTCGACAGCGGCCATCCCGTGACGTCGACTCCGCCGCGCAGCGAGTGCGGTGACGAGGCACCACCCGAGGTAGACGGCGATGGGGATGATCGCGAATACGGCGTTCTTGCGCAGCCCGACCGCGTAGGTGATCAGAACGAGTGCCGGCACCCACAGCGGCCACGTCTTCGGCACGAGGCGCGCGACGGTGAGCAGCATGATG
The DNA here is from genome assembly GCF_005502845.1 of Brevibacterium sp. 2SA. Lineage (NCBI taxonomy): Bacteria > Bacillati > Actinomycetota > Actinomycetes > Micrococcales > Brevibacteriaceae > Brevibacterium > Brevibacterium sp. 2SA. The sequence goes on from NZ_SCMW01000003.1 coordinate 15,658, forward strand.
GCGGCGAGCAGCGCCGCGGCCATCTGCGTGTCCTTCCACAGCGTCGTCATCTGCGACAGCGTCCACGGCATCACCATGACGGCGGGACCGAGAAGGCTGACCCACCTCGGCGCCCCGCAGCGGTGGATGATGGCACCGAGCACCCAGCACGACCCGGCGATGAGGCCGGTCTGGAGGACGAACAGGCTCGCCTGCTCTCCGGTGAGGTCGATGAGGCCGCGCCACACGACGGCCATGACGGGCGGGTGCCAATCAGAGAACGGGATCGCGCCCACCGCCTGTGCGTACTGGTTGGCGATGTCGACGTTGACGCGACCGGGGGCGTAGAGGCGCACGAAGACGACGGCCCACCCGATGCTCAGACCACCGAGGACGACATCCCACACCCAGCTCGAACGGGCAATCGATCGCGCAGAGTTCATGGGGGCTCCTCAGCAACTGATGTCGAGGTCGGGGATCGGGCCGCGCGGTGGTCGCGGCCCGGTGACTCAGTCAAGCGACTACCGTAACCGCGCCGACTTCGCACAGCGGAGAAATCCGCACGACTTCACAGATGCTTCCTCGACACTTCACCTGCTCGCCATGCAACAGCGGCCGGGTGAGAGCGAACTCGCCGTCCGGTGGGGTCGCTGACGGCTCCCCCGACGGCAGCGCCTGTGCGCTTCACCACAGACGGAGTCTGCCCACGAGCCGCCGCCCCAGGTGACGCCCGCGAGGAAGCTGAGCGTCCGGTGTGTCGACCCTGGCAACTGGCTATAATTGCCGGAGCCCTGTGCACCCTCGCACGCACTCACGGCATCCCCAAGGAGCTTCATATGACCGACCGTCCCACCGGACTGCGCATCGCGGCGATCGTGCCGTGCCACAACGAGGAGATCACGATCGGCAAGGTCGTGCGTGATCTCTCCGCCGCAGTTCCCGAGATGACGGTCTACGTCTACGACAACAACAGCACCGATCGCACCGTCGAAGAGGCCCTCGCCGCCGGTGCGGTCGTCCGCCACGAATACTTCACCGGCAAGGGCAACGTCATCCGCCGGGCGTTCTCCGACATCGAAGCCGACATCTACGTCACCATCGACGGCGATGACACGTACGAGGCCGCCGATCTACCGGCGATGATCGATCTGCTCCTCGAGGGACCCTACGATCATGTCCTCGGGGTCCGGCAGGACACCCAGGCGACCTCGTCGTACCGGCCCGGCCACGAGTCGGGCAACAAGATGTTCAACCGGCTCACCAGCCGCCTGTTCAAGTCGCATGTCACCGACATGCTCTCGGGCTATCGGGTCTTCTCCCGTCGCTTCGTCAAATCGTTCCCGGCGATCAGCAAGCGCTTCGAGATCGAAACCGAGCTCACCGTTCACATGATGGCCCTGCGCCTGCCGAGCGCCGAATACCCCGTCGGCTTCCGCGACCGCCCCGACGGCAGCGAGTCGAAGCTCTCGACGTTCGGCGACGGCTTCCGCATCCTCGGCCTCATCACCCAGCTCGTCCAGCACGAGCGGCCCCGGCTCTACTACGGCCTGCTCACGCTGATCTTCGGCGCGCTCTCGCTCATCCTCGGCATTCCGGTGATCGTCGAATACTTCAACACCGGCCTCGTCCCCCGCTTCCCGACGGCGTTCCTCGCCGCGATCCTCATGCTCCTGGCGATCCTGATGGGCAGCATCGGACTCATCCTCGACGGCATCCGCCGTGGTCGTCGTGAGCTCGCGCGCCTCCACTACCTCGGGCTGCAGTCGGTGGCTCCGGTCATCCCGGCTCTCAAGTCCGCCGGCGCCCCCACGCCGCTGTCGAAGGACCAGGAGGAGCACGACGCGCCCATCGAGCGCCCGACCCAGGAGTCGAGCGTGACGTCCCCGAAGCCGGGGTCGGAGGCAGGGTCGAGCGGCGCCGCACCGCAGAACCGGCTGCACGTCACCCGCCCCTGAGACGACCGCCCGAGAGTCCGCCTCCGCTGAGCAGGTCCAGCGGCACAGCGCCAGTCTCAGCGACACAGCGCCAGCCCCAGCGGCACGGCCCCAGCCCCAGCATCACAGAACGCCCCGTCCGTCCGGACGGGGCGTTCCCTGCTCTCAGACGACCGCCGGCCTCGGCCGCCTCACCTCACTGGCCGTCAACCGTCACCTCACGGGCGGTCAGTCGTCACCTCACGGGCCGTCAGTCGTCGTTCCCTCGCTCCGCCTCGGCGTCCGCGCCGAGCCTCACGGCTCTCCGGCGCTTCGCCCTCCACGCCATCTGTGCGGCAGCGGCGATCATGATCGCGCACATCGTCATCACCATGGCCGGCCAGTAGACGTACCGGTAGTGGTTGGCCGGCACGATCGGGAAGTAGCCGACGACGTAGATCAGCGTCGACAGGCTCATCGCCGTCACCGCCGTCGCCAGGTGCGACCAGCCTGCGGCCTCCCCCAGGCGGCGGATCCGCGGGTGCGCGACAAGGGCGACGACGGACAGCATCGTCCAGAACCAGCCGGTGAACAGCCACGGCAGGTCCTCCATGCCGAACTTCTCGACATAGGTCTGCGCCGCGTCGTTGAGCTGCTTGTACTTCACCTCCCAGCCCATCGGGTTCTCCACGATCGTTCCACCCCATTCGGCGTAGTTGTCGAAGAGGAAATGGGAGAACGTCTGGGTGCGGTAGATGAGGTAGCGATCGGGACGGGTGACGACTTCGGACAGCCAGACGTCCTGGAGTTCCTCGGTGTGGTCGATGGCCGTGTAGATGCCGTCGGCCCCCTGCCCGTAGCAGCGCCAGTACGCGTCCTCGTACGATCCTGCCTCACGGCATTTGGCCTGCGCGGCGACGAGTCTGTCCCGCAGGTCCGGGTCGGTGTCGAGGGTCTTGAGCTCGGCGGCGGGAATGGTGAAGAGGACGTCGTCGAGCATCACCTGTGACACCTGATGCGTCTTGAGCGGCTGATACACCGCGTTGAGGATCGCTCCTGAACCGATGACGAGGACGAGCACCGCTCCGGTGAGGACGACGAACCGCAGATCGAGGATCCGCCTCCACATCGACCGCCCCGCCTCGGCGCGCTGTCCGGACTCGGTGGCGGCCGCCTCGGTGCCTTCCGGGGACGGCCTGGAGGTCGCCGCCGCCTCCGCCTCGGCGGGCTGTGAGGACCGCGCGATTCGGGCCGACCAGATCGTCCACGTCGAGAACGCCAGCAGCCAGATGAGCGGCAGCACGGCGAAGAACGCGTTCTTGCGCACCGCGGTCCCGTACGTCAGCGCCACGAGACCGACAGCCAGGAGCACCCAGCGCAGGCGCCTGAACCGCTGCGCGAGCAGCGCGCAGACCACAGCGGCGAAGAACGCCTCCGCCATCTGCGTGTCCTTCCACAGCACACCGATGTAGGTGAAGATGTTCGGCAGCAGCAGGAACCCCAGTCCCGCATACGACCAGCCACGGGACCGCGTGACGTCATAGAGGTAGAGCGCGAAGCCCAGGCCGATGCCGAACATGAGGAACACCTGGACGTAGAGGATCGCCGAGGCGTGTCCGGTGAGATCGAAGAGCCACGTCCACGTGATCGTCATGATCGCCGGATGCCAATCCGAGAGCTGCTCGTTGCCGAGCACCTGATGCAGCTGCCAGCGCGTGTCCGCGTACATGCCGCCCGGCGCGAAGGCGAGGCTGGTGCCGATCGCGAGCACGAGCGCGACGACACCGAGGACAGCCAGATGGATCCTGGCCGAGGCAGAACGGTAGTCGGGTCGCAGCGGAACGGCAGGCCGGTCGGACGCCGGGTGGTCGGCAGAGGGCATGTGGGGATCCTTCAGAGGGTTGACGCACTGGTCCGCCGCCGGACGGGCGGAGAACAGCCTGAACGACTCTATCCGATCAGTCGCCGGGACTCGCGGCTCCCGCGCCCGGGTCGGCTCCCGCGCCCGGGTCGGCAGGCGCGCCCGGGTCGTCAGGCGCGGGCCGTCGTCTCGCCTTCCACGCCAGCGAACCGGCGGCGGCGAGCATGATGGCGGCCATGCTCATCGCCAGCGCGGGCCAGTAGATGTAGCGGAAGTGATTGGCCGGCACGATCGGGAAGTACCCGACGATGTAGATGAGCGCGGACAGGCTCAGGGTCGTCACCGTCGTCATCAGGTGGGCGAGACCGGATGAGGCCTCGAGGCGCCGGACATGACGGACGCAGACGAGTCCGAGCACTGCGCACAGCAGCCAGAACCACCCGGTGAACAGCCATGAGAGATCGCGCGCCCCGAACTTCTCGACGTAGGTCTCCGCGGCATCGTTGGCCTGTTTGTACTTCGTCTCCCAGCCCAGGTCGTTCTCGACCGTCGCGCCGTCCCAGTCGGTGTAGTTGTCGAAGAGGAGATGGGAGAAGGTCTGCGTGCGGTAGAGGAGGTAGCGGTCGGGCCGGGTGAGCACCGTGCGCACCCACAGGTCCTGCAGCTCGTCGACGTGCTCGATCGCCGTGTAGATCCCGTCGGCCCCGCGCCCGTAGCAGCGCCAGTAGGAGTCCTCATAGGCATCCTTCTCCCGGCAGACCTTCTGGGCGGCCAGGAGGTTCTCCCGCAGCTGCGGGTCCATGTCGGTGGTCCTCAGCTCCGAGCCGGGCACCGTGAAGACGACGTCGTCGAGCATCACCTGGGAGACCTGATGGGTCTTGAGCGGCTGATAGATCGCGTTGAGGATCGCTCCCGACCCGAGCACGAGAACGAGCACCGCGGCCGTGGTCGCCGCGAACGCCGGGGAGAGCAGCCGTTTCCGCCACGATGTCCGCGGACGCGCGGAGCGGATCGCGAAGACGGAGAACGAGAGCAGATAGATGAGCGGCAGCACGGCGAAGAACGCGTTCTTGCGCACCGCGGTCCCGTACGTCAGGGCAATGAGACCGATGATGAGCAGAACCCACCGCAGGCGCTTGAACCGCTGCGCGAGCAGCGCGCAGACGACCGCGGCGAAGAACATCTCCGCCATCTGCGTGTCCTTCCACAGCACACCGATGTACGTGAAGAGGTGCGGGGTGAGGAGGAAGAGCAGCCCGACCCAGGACCAGGCCCGCGACCGGGTGACGTCGAAGAGGTAGAGGGCGAACCCGAACCCGGTGACGAACATGAGCAGCACCTGGACGTAGAGCACCGCAGAGGCGTGCCCGGTCAGCTCCGCGAGCCACATCCAGGTGATCGTCATGATCGCCGGATGCCAGTCCGAGAGCGGTTCGTTGCCGAGGACCTGATGCAGCTGCCATCGGGTGTCCGGGTTCATGCCGCCCGGTGCGAATACCACGGTGGTGCCGACGGCGAGCAGACCGGTGACGACGATGAGCAGCGCGAGGTGGATCCGCGCCCTCGCCGACCGATAGTCGGGACGCGTCGTCGAATCGACACGCGTCGGAGCAGAGGGGATTTCGGGCGAGGGCATGAGCAGGTCCTTCGAGGAATCAGCGCACGGATCACCGCGTGCGAAAACAACCTCATCGACTCTATCCCATCGGCACCGCCGACCCGGCCCTCCACGGCTCCTACCTGGCGATCCCGTCGTCGTCTGTGACGAAACTCGCCGAGGTGGTCCGACCTCAGTGTGCCCGAGACGAGCAGCAGATCTCCCTGTGATGTGCTCACCGGGCGGACTGCGCCGTGCAATGACACTTGACCGATCGCCGGGCATGCTATTTCATCGAACAAGGAAGATTGCACCCTGAGACGAGACGGATCCGCGCTGGAGAGAAGGGAGCAGAGGTGACGACCACACACTTCGAGCCGGCGGCAGACGGGACCGCGGCGACACACCTGCCAGGAGGCACCCCCGAACCGCGAGGACCGCTGAGTGCGGCGCTGCTCGCGGTGCTCACCCATGAGGAGACCGAGGCGGACCGGGACTCCGCCGCCGCACTGTGGCAGCGCCTCGACGAGGCGGCCCCGGTGGCGCTGCGGGAGACTGCGGACATCGTCGCCGACGAGGACCTCCAGCTGTCACTCTTCCTCCTCCACCTCCTCCACACCGGGCCCGCCCCCTTCGTCCGCGGGGACGTCGAGTGGGATCCGCGCCTCATCGCGCTGCGCCGGAGCATCGAGGAGCCCTTCGAAGCCGCCCTGCGAGAGCGCACCGCCACCGCGGATCCGGAACCGACCAGCGGAGAGGAAGTCTCAGAGGCCCTCTTCGCGATGACCGCCGAGGTCACGCAGCCGACGCTCGCGACCTGGGCATCGCGTCATGCGACCGCAGATCAGCTGCGGGAATTCCTCATCCACAAGTCGATCTACACGCTCCGGGAGGCCGACCCGCATTCGTGGGCGATCCCCCGCCTGCGGGGCCGCGCCAAGGCAGCACTCGTCGAGATCCAAGCCGACGAGTACGGCGGCGGCGCCCCCGACCGGGTCCACGCGGAGATCTTCGCCCGCACGATGCGCGGCTACGGCCTCAGCGATGAGCCCGACCACTACCTCGACGAGGTTCCGGCGCTCACTCTCGCGGCCTTGAATGCGATGAACCTCTTCGGGCTCAGCCGGCGCCTGCGGGGAGCGACCATCGGGCATCTCGCTGCGTTCGAGATGACCTCGTCGATCCCCAACCGCCTCTACTCGCGAGCGTTCAGCCGACACGGGTACGGCGCGGACGTCACGGAGTACTTCGACGAACATGTCGAAGCCGATGCCGTGCACGAGCAGATCGCCGGCCGAGACCTCGCCGGCGGTGCCGCCGACGACGATCCGAGCCTCATCGCCGACATCCTCTTCGGAGCCCGGGCCTGCCTCCACCTCGACGAACTGACGGGGACCCACATGCTGGAGAGCTGGCAGAACGACCGCACCTCACTCCGGGCACCGACGGTGTCTGAGAAAGGGTGATCCCCATGGACGACAGCGAACCCGCAGCGACGATCACTCCGTGTCCCGACGGGCCGCTGCTCGTGCGCGGCAGCTTCGCGATCCTTGCCGGACCCGGTCGCGAGGACACCGTGACCGACCGCGGAGTCGTGGCCCTGTGCCGTTGCGGCAAGAGCGGAATCCCGCCCCTGTGCGATGGCAGCCACCGCCTCGTCGGCTTCCGGGCCCCGGCTCCCCCACCCCCGGAGTGACACATCGCCGAGGCGGCTCCGCTGCCAGCAGGAACCCTGACGGCGAAGGCGGGGCTGCGCATCCGCCGCCTCATCAGCGACCACGCAGCCCCGCCTCGGCGAGATCAGCTCACTTCACGTAGGAGGGGAACTCCGCGGGCTCACCCGGCTTGTTGCCCGAGCTCGTGTCGATGCCGTAGTCGCGGGCGAACTTGATCTCCGACCCCGTGTAGACGCCATCGGCACCCTCGTCGAGAGTGAACACGCGGGCCCCGCGCATCCGGTTCTTCTCCGCCCCGGGCAGACCGTAGGGGTTGAAGCCGGTGCCCGGCGAGTAGCCGAGCTCGATGCCGTAGTAGTTGCCGCTGTAGCTGTTGATGTGGTCGTGGCCGACGAAGAGTCCGCGCACGTCGCCGCGGCCGAGCATCGCATTGAACAGACCCGAGTTGAACGGTCCCGGGCACTCGGCTTCGTTGCGCTCACCGACGATGCTGTGCTTCTTCACGGCACGCTCGTGGTCGGCGTCGGTGCGCGAGTCGATGCTCGAAAACCACATCGCCCGATGCTCGTGGAGGGCGATGTGCTGGAACACGAGGCCCGGCACCTTGCGCTTGGCCTTCTTCTCCAGCGCCCGGGAGGTCTCCGCATACCATTCGACCTGGTCATAGCGCAGCCAGTCCCAATCGGGGTAGCCCTCGAAGTCCTGTCCGGCGATCTCCTCGGGCGCATAGCGACCGGAGTCGAGGAGCCAGATCGCGAAGGCGTCGGCATTGCCGTTCGAGGCCGCGACCGTGACAACCTGGTTCGAGGTGCCGGTGACGTCGGCACCGGTCGTGTTGAGGTTGTACTCGTACTGGTCGATGAAGGCGATCATGTCGGCTTCGTCGAAACCGGTCTTGCCGGTGCTGTCCTCGTCGTGGTTGCCGAAGGTCAGCGCCCACGGGATCTTCCGCTCCTCCATCGGCAGGACGACGTTGTTGATCGCCTGCTTGACCTCCGTCACCGAACCCGGTCCGCCGTTGATGACGTCACCGTTGATGACGACGAAGTTCGGCTTCACATCGTCGAGCACGGCGTTCTGGAGTTCAGTGGTGCGCACGTCGGTCCGGTGCGAGTCCTGCGTGTCGTTGAACTGGACGATCGTGAACGCCCCGGAGGAGGAGAATTTCAGCTCCTTGCGCACGATCCCCTCCTGCGCCGAGTTCCCCGCGCCATTGCCCTTGGACTTGCCGGGTTTCGCGGCCGCGGGCATCGCCCCGAGGCCGGCCAGTCCGGCACCGAGGGCCGTGGCTCCGGCGGCCTGGAGCATGCCGCGCCGGTTCCAGCCGCCGCGCCCGGCCGCCTCGGCGCTGTGGGGGTTCTCGTCGTTCATCGTCCACCTCTCTGAGAAGTCTTCGTCTCCGCACGGGACCGCAGGAGACCACGGGCAGACACGCTATGGACGGACAATGACGCACATCTGAACCGCGGGGTAACTCTCGCCGACGAATCCCCGACCCCATCTGTTCACTGAGGTGTTCGTCACGTTGGTCAGCCAATGCGACGTTTTATGTCCTGGGCAGCACCTCGGCGGTCGGACGTTTTGACATGCTGAACTGCCCGCCCCTGCCCCACCGTCGCAGGCGGCGGGCCAACGACGCGATCCGGCCACGGCCGGGTCCTGCGCTCATGAGCACTGAGCACCCCCATGAACCATGAAGCACTCCGGACCCTGCGCTCCACCGAGCCGGGGAGCCGGAGACGACAACGAGGAGTTGAGCCTGTGATCGAACTGCGCGGCCTGCGGAAGGTGTTCGGAGACACCGTCGCGCTCGAGGAGATCGACCTCAGCGTTCCCGCAGGCGAGATCCACGGCATCGTCGGACGCTCCGGTGCCGGAAAGTCGACCCTCATCCGCTGCCTCACCGGACTCGACCGTCCCACCTCGGGAACCGTGGCCATTGACGGCACCGACCTGACCCAGCAGACCGGCAGCGGGCTGCGCCGCGCGCGGCGGAACATCGGCATGGTCTTCCAGCACGTCAACCTCCTCGACTCGCGCACGGCGCTCGACAACGTCGCCCATCCGCTCCAGATCGCCGGAGTCGGCAAGGCCGAACGCCATGCGAAGGCCCGCGAGCTCCTCGAGTTCGTCGGCCTCGGCGACCGTGTCGACAACCATCCCGCGCAGCTCTCCGGCGGGCAGCGCCAGCGCGTCGGCATCGCCCGGGCGCTCGCCGCCGAACCCAAGGTCCTCCTCTGCGACGAGCCCACCTCGGCCCTCGACGCCTCGACGACCGAGCAGATCCTCGGCCTCATCCGCTCCCTCCGCGACCGGCTGGGCATCACCGTCCTCATCATCACCCACGAGATGTCCGTCGTCCGCGAGATCTGCGACTCCGTGACGCTGCTCGCCGACGGTCGGGTCGCGAAGACCGGGAAGCTCGCCGAGGTGATCTCCGAGCCCGGTTCGACCCTGGCCAAGGATCTCGTCCCCCTGCCCCCGGTCGGACTCGGCGACGGTGACACCGGGATCGTCGAGGTCGCACTTGCCGGCACGACTCTGCCGGCCGTGCTCCGCAGCGCGGGCACCGTCGGCCTCGACGCCGAAGCGATCCTCGCCGGCGCCGTCGAGACGGTCGAGAACCGTCAGGTCGGTCGCATCCGCTTCTCCGTGGCGAGCCCCGCGCAGGCCAGGGAGCTCGTCATCGCCTTCGCCTCCGAGGGCATCCACGCCGAGGAGGTGGCAGCAAAGTGAACGATCCGATGTGGTTCGACAACCCCGCGATCACCGACCAGATGTGGCCGGCGACGATCGAGACCCTGCTCATGACCGTGTGGTCGACGGGCCTCGCGGTCCTCTTCGGCCTGCCGCTGGGGATCTGGCTGTTCACGACGTCGAAGGGCGGGCTGAGTCCGCACCCGATCGTCTACCGGGTGCTCTCGCTCATCGTCGACATCACCCGGTCGATCCCGTTCATCATCCTCATGATCGCGCTCATCCCGTTCACCCGGTTCATGGTCGGCACCGCTCTCGGCTGGCAGGCCACGGTCGTGGCGCTCACGGTCGGGGCGATTCCGTTCTACGCCCGCCTCGTCGAGAACGCCCTGCGGGAGGTCTCCGACGGCAAGGTCGAGGCGGCGCTGATGATGGGGGCCTCGAACGGCCAGGTGATCAGGCAGGTCTTCATCCCCGAAGCACTGCCCGGTCTCATCGGTGCGGCCACGGTCACCTCGGTGACGCTCGTGTCGTACACGGCGATGGCCGGAGCCGTCGGCGGAGGCGGGCTCGGTGCCCTGGCGATCTCCTACGGGTACCAGCGCTACCAGTCGGACACGATGATCGCGTGCATCATCGTCCTCGTCGTCATCGTCGCCCTCATCCAGTTCATCGGCGACCGCATCGCCCGCCTCGTCGACCACCGCTGAGGCACCCACCCCAGCCGGGACCCGAGCGGTCCCGGCCCCACCGACCCTCACCAGCACACGACACACATCTAGGAGAGTCATGAAGACCAAGCTCATCGCCGTCGCCGCATCCGCGACCCTGCTGCTCTCGGGCTGCGGACTCATGGGCGGCGGGACCGACACCGTCGGCCAGCAGGACGGGGACGTCACGACGCTCACCGTCGGGGCGACCCCGGTGCCGCAGGGCGACATCCTCCGGTTCGTCGACGAGAACCTCGCCGCCGACGCGGGCCTCGACATCGAGGTCAAGGAGTACACCGACTACACGCTGCCGAACAAGGCGCTCGCCGACGGCGACATCGACGCGAACTACTTCCAGCACAAGCCGTACCTCGACTCCGAGATCGCGGGCCAGGGGTATGAGATCACCGGCTTCGAACCGATCAACCTCGAGCCCTTCGCCCTGTTCTCGAACACGGTCGAGGACGTCAACGATCTGCCCGACGGCGCGAAGATCGGCATCAACAACGATCCCGCGAACCAGGGTCGCGCCCTGAAGATGCTCGAAGAGGCCAAGCTCATCACCCTGAACGACGGGGTCGACGCGGTCAGCGCGAAGCTCTCCGATGTGCGTGACAACCCGAAGAACATCGAGTTCGTCGAGGCCGATGCCGCGCAGCTGGCACGGACCCTCCAGGACGTCGACGCCTCGGTCATCAATGGCAACAACGCCCTCGAGGCCGGTCTCAGCCCCGCCGAGGACGGGATCCTCCTCGAATCGGCGGAGAACAACCCCTACGGCAACTTCCTCGCCGTCCGCACGGAGAACAAGGACGACGAGAACATCACCAAGCTCAACGACCTGCTCCACTCCCCCGAGGTCAAGCAGTTCATCGAGGAGAAGTGGGCGGACGGATCGGTCCTCCCGAGCTTCTGATCGATCTCGGTCCGGTGACCCGCACCCGCCGCTGCCGGGCGGGTGCGGGAGCTTGACAGACGGCACCGCCGGATGACCTACTGGCGGGAGACGACGCGGGCAGCACACGCGCATGAGGGCACCGAGGAGGCCAGTTGTCCGCTTTCGGAATCGAGGAGGAGTACCTCCTTTTCGACCGCGCCACTCTGCTGCCCGCTGCGCCTTCGAGCGAGCAGCTGAGGGCGCTGTCGGCGATCCCGCCGTCCGGCGGGCAGATCACCACCGAGTGGCTCGCCTGCCAGGTCGAGTACGCATCCGCCGTGCTGCGGACCGCCGCGGAGGGGTTCGACGCTCTCATCGGCTTCCGCGAGTCGCTCGCGGCGACAGCCGACGGGCTGGGGCTGAGCACCGCGGCGCTCGGCACTGCACCTCAACTCGCGGATGTCCCTGCGGCGACCAGCGACGGTGAGCGCTATCGGGAGATGACGGCGCTGGCCCCGGCGATCGCCGCAGAACAGCTCATCAACGGCATGCACGTCCATGTCGGTGTTCCCGACCAGGAGACCGGCGTGCGCGCGCTCAATGGGATCCGTCGGTGGCTGCCGGTGCTCACTGCCCTGGGCGCGAACTCTCCGGTGTGGCGAGGCACCGACAGCGGTTTCGCCAGCTGGAGATCGATCCAGTACCGCCGCTGGGTGGTCAACGGCGCTCCTCCCCACTTCGCCGACGCCGCCGACTACGACTCCCACATCGCAGCGCTCCAGCGCACCGACGTGATCAGCGATGTGTCCATGGTGGGCTGGCTGGCGCGCCTGTCACCACGGCACGGCACCGTGGAGATCCGAGCCTGCGATGTGCAGCTGAGCGCCGACGACGCACTCACCCTCGCGCTCCTCATCCGCTCCCTCGTCGAAGTCGAGATCGAGGACCCGGTGACCGATCCGATCCCGACCGCCCTCATCGACCTTGCCCACTGGCAGGCTGCGCGGTTCGGCACCGCAGCGACCCTCATGGATGCCGATGTGCAGAGGTCCGTGCCAGCGTCCGCCGCCGTGTGGGCCGCGGTCGATCGGGCACAGCCGACCCTGGCGGCCCACGGCGATGACGAACGCGTGCGCACCGGTGTTCGCCGCCTGCTGCACTCCGGCACCGGTGCGCACCGGCAGCGGGCCGCCTTGGCTCGCGGAGGCGTGTCCGGGCTGCTCACCTTCGCCGGCGAGCAGATGACGTCGCGCGAGCCTCACTCCTGACCGCTGCGCCTGGTTCCCGCTGACGGGAGGTGAGTCGAGCAGGGTTCCTCAGTGCCGGGCGAGCCAGTGGGGACTGTGCATGAGTCCGAGCACGTTGCCGAAGGGGTCGGTCACCGAGGCGGTGACGAACTCCTCACCCCGCGGGGTCACCGGCGCATGGCCCGTCGCCCCGCGAGCGACGAGATCAGCGAGCGCCTCCGCGACGTCGTCGACGAACCAGTACGTCACCGAGCTGCTGCCTGCCGACGTGCCGTCGGGAGCAAAGCTCCTGCTCATGATCCCGAGCTCGTCCTCGTCGGGACCGATGCGGAACTCGACGTAGGCGGGGTCGCCGTCGGGCGGCTGCCGGAAGTACGGCGCGATGCCGAGGACCCTGGAGTACCAGGTGGCGGCCTCCTCGACATCGTCGGCGGTCAGCACCATGGTCGTCAGTCCTCTGAGAGTGCTCATGTCGGCTCCTTGTGCGGTTCGGCGGCACCCCCGCTGGCTGCCGCTGAGAGCAACTCTTCCAGGCAAAGTGCTCACCCTATGATCACTTTTATGCGCATACTTGTCCTATGCGTGCAGATCGGCTTCTCGCCCTGCTTCTCCTCCTCCAGCGGCGGGGGAAGGTCACCGCCGCCGAGGTGGCGGCCGAGCTCGAGATCTCCGTGGCCACCGCGCGACGAGACCTCGAGGCGCTCCTGGCGGCCGGTGTTCCGGTGTACGTCCAGCCCGGACGCGGCGGCGGGTGGCAGCTGCTCGGTGGCGCCCGCACCGACCTCACGGGCCTGCGCTCCCCTGAGGCGCATGCCCTGTTCTGGATGCTCGGCACCGCAGGTCTCGCTTCCCCGCAGACGCGCGTCGCCACCCGCAAGCTCCTCCGCGCCCTCCCCGAGAGCCAGCGGGCAGAGGCCGAGATCCTCGCCACGACCGTCCACTACGACCACTCGCCGTGGGGACGTGCGAGCGGCGGTGAGGATTCCGTGGACATGAGCGGACACCTCGGCGAGCTCCGCTCTGCACTGCTGTCGCGCACCCACCGGCGCATGCGCTATCGCACCAGGGACGGCCGCGGACGCACGGTCACCATCTGTCCCGTCGGACTCGTCGCCAAGGCCGGAGTCTGGTACCTCGTCGCCCACGAGGTCACCGCCGAGGTGCCCGCACACGGATCAGGGTGGGAGGCCACCGTGCGCACCTTCGCCGTCGACCGGATCGATGCCCTCACCGACGCCGAGGTCACCATCGAGCCCGACGCACTGTCACGGCCCGGTCCGACCGAGGACCTCCACCGACAGATCGACCTCACCGACTTCTGGACGGCTCACGTCGACGAGGTCGAAGCCCTGCGGTCGGCAGTGACAGCGCGAGTGCGATGTCCCCGCTGGGTGCTGCCGATCCTCACGCAGCAGTTCGGACGGCAGATCACCGTGATCTCCACGGATGAGGACACCGCCATCGCCGAGGTGGGGGCCAACCTCACGGCAGCACTGGCCGAACAGCTCGCGGGGTGGGGGTCGACGATCGAGGTCCTCGACCCACCCGCGGTGCGCGTCGAGCTCGCCCGCATCGGCACCGAACTCGTCACGCGCTACGGCGACTCCGCCCCGCCGGCGGGGCCCGGATGACACAATGCAGAGTAAGTCACCGCTGACCGCAGGAGGACTGAGGATGGGCACCAGGCTCGGCATCATCGGAGTCGGGGAGATCGCCGCGGCGATCGTCGACGGACTCTGCACACAGGCAGCAGAGGAGAGCCCCCCGGCGGACGCTCCCGCCATCGTCCTCTCCCCGCGCGGAGCGGCGCACTCGGCGCGCCTCGCCGAGACCTATCCTCACGTCGAGGTCGCCGCGTCCAACCAGGAGGTCATCGACCGCAGCGACCGCGTCCTCCTCGCCGTCCTTCCCCAACAGGTCGAGGAGGTCCTCACCGAGCTCGACGTTCCCGAGGAGACGACCCTCGTCAGCGCGGTCGCCGGCGTCTCGGTCGCCGCCCTCGAGACTCTGCTCCCCCACCGCCCGGACGTCGTGCGCGTCATCCCGCTGCCGGCGGTCCGCGAACGCCGCGGACTCACAGCCGTCCACCCGGGGAACGCGCCCGTCGAAGCGCTCTTCGATCGCCTCGGCGGCACGGTCGTCGCGGAGACCGAAGCGATGTTCAGCACGCTGTCGGCGACGACGGCGACGATGTCCGCGCACTTCGCCTACCTCTTAACGATCACCGAATGGCTCATCGCCCAGGGGTGGGCCAGGACCGACGCCGAGGCGGTCGTCCGCGGTCAGTTCGTCGGCCTCGGCACGACGCTCGCCGACACCGACACTCCCATCGCCGATCTCGTCGCCGCCCACGAGACCCCCGGCGGAATCAACGCGCAGGTGCGCAGCGAGTGGATGGACGAGGACAACCGGCAGCACCTCTCGGCCGCCCTCGACGCGGTGCTCGCCCGGGTGACGGGCGCCCCGCAGACCTGATGACCAAGCAAGACCACTGCAGCGAGGAATCTCGAACTTCGCAACAACCTCCGTGTAACCAGAAGGCGCTGCGCCGCAGGGAACCCGATGCAACTCGATCGCTGGTCACGCATGCTTAAGCTAGGATCTTATTTAACTACAGCCACTTCATCGAAATTGAATTTGTTTAAGGAGCACGAGCAACGATGACTTACCTTGCCACCGCAGTCCGAGTAATGATCGCCTCACCATCCGACACCGCAACACAACGCGATGCCATCGAAAGAATGCTGACTCGCTGGAACGGCTCCAGAGGACAATCTGCTGCAGTGAATCTAGTCCCAGTCAGGTATGAAGCCCATGCAGTGCCCGCG
Organism: Brevibacterium sp. 2SA; assembly: GCF_005502845.1. Lineage (NCBI taxonomy): Bacteria > Bacillati > Actinomycetota > Actinomycetes > Micrococcales > Brevibacteriaceae > Brevibacterium > Brevibacterium sp. 2SA. Next base: position 31,043 of record NZ_SCMW01000003.1, read on the forward strand.
GCAGCCGACAGTGCCCAATCGGTCATCAACGGCCAACTCCTTGATTCTGCTGACATCGTCATCGCAATATTTGGAAATAAACTTGGATCAGCAACTGACTCTGCCATCTCAGGAACGGTCGAAGAAATACAAAGAGCGATCGAAGCGAAGATTCCAGTACATGTTTACTTTTCCTCAGCAGACGTGCCACGTGATCAATTATCCGACGCCTCAAAGATCAATGATTACAAGAATAGCTTCAAGGGATTATACGCGGAGTATGCCGACGACTCCGAACTCGCAGATGCGGTGCGAAATGCCATTGAGAGGGACGTAACCCTGTGGGCCGGAGCAGTTAATGGTCCTAAAGAAGCAGAGGCAGATCCTGTAATTCAAATCCAAAGAGAGAACGAGGTCAAATACAACTCAAAAGGAAATCCGAGAAACCACACGAGAAGATGGATCGAGATCACCAACCAGGGGGGTAGCGACGCCGAAGACTTCACTATAGAAGTCGACGCAGGAGACGGAGTATTTTTCATGGCAGAACCGGACGAGCCACGCACACTGCATCGTGACGATCTGATTCGAATCCCATATGAACTGACGCTTGGTGCCTCGAACCAAGCAGAGGCGGTCATGTCATGGACCGAAGGGAAAGAACGCAAAGTAAAGCAGCGGACACTTAATCTGATAAACTGAGAGAATACTTACACATAACCCTTGGCCAGCATCCACAGAATCACTCACGTATGGTACGTGAATGCATCTCCAATGGAACCCATACTCGAATTTCTTAGCTCGGTGCAAGAAGCATTCTGAACTATAACTCTCGCCACTGCTCGCCTCTCCCCGGTTCGTCTAATTGTTCAACTTTGACTATTGAACGCAATCGAAACTCGCAATGCATCGAAAGGATTCAATTGTCGTTTTAGCCCCAACCCGAACGGTCGCCTGAGGCCACCCCGTGCGATCGCGGTCGCCCCGGTGATCCCTATAATCGCAATCATGCCTCAGCCGTCTGCCATCACCGTCGCGATCACCCGCACCGTCCAGCCCGCACACCACCGCCGTTTCAACGCATGGGTGCAGGCCGGTCAGGAGCTCGCCCGCGAACGTCCCGGCTATCTCGGATCCGGGTGGGTGCGGACCGCGCCGGACTCGAACGAATGGCACGTCCTCTATCGGTTCGCCGATGCGAAGTCGCTGCGCGCCTGGGACGAGTCCGATGACCGCAAGTGGTGGATCGACAGCGGTGCCGAACTCATCGAGGATACGAAGGTCGAACACCGCACGGGCATCGAAGGCTGGTTCGAACCCCAGGGTGAGACGGCGCTGACCATTCCCGAAACGGTCGTCCCACCGCGCTGGAAGCAGGCGGTGAGCATCTTCCTGCCGTTCTTCCCCCTCAGCCTGCTCTCGACCTATCTGCTGCTGCCCCACCTGTCGGCGTGGCCTCCGGTGCTCTCCGTGCTGCTCAACATCTGCCTCCTCACCCCGCTGATGACGTACATCTTCCTGCCGGTGAGCACGCGCCTGCTGCGCCCGTGGCTCCAGAAGCCGCGAAAGCCCAAGCGCCAGAGGTAGACAGCCGCCGTCCCGGTCTGCCGGCGGCCGCCGACTGCCGACCTGACACGGCGATGAGACCGGGCACCAGCGAGTGCGCCGACTCCACGGCGAATGTGCGCCATCGTGAGGGCGGAATCGGCTCGGATTCCACCCTCAAGGTGGCGCAGATTCCCGGACGCGCCGTGTGTCTCGGAAGACACCGCGCCTCAGAACAGGCCGGTGATGTTCCCGTCCTCGGTGACGTCGATCTTCAGCGCCGACGGCTCCTTCGGCAGTCCGGGCATCGTCATGATGTCGCCGGCGATGACGACGACGAACCCGGCGCCGGCGGACAGGCGCACGTCTCTGACCTCGATGATGTGGCCCTGCGGGGCACCGCGCAGGCTCGGGTCCGTGCTCAGCGAGTACTGGGTCTTCGCCACGCAGATCGGGGCATCGCCGTAGCCTTCGTCGGTGAACTGTGCCAGCTTCCGCTTGACCTTCGCGGGTATCTCGACGTCGGCGGCGCCGTAGATGCGCTGGGCGATCGTGCGGATCTTGTCCTCGAGCGGCTGGTCGAGCTCGTAGCTGTACTGCGCGCGGGCCGCCGCGTCTCCGTCCCCGGCGTTCTCGACGGCGGCGACGACCGCCTCGGCCAACGGCACGGCACCCTTGCCGCCGTCGGCCCAGTGCGTCGATTCCACTGCCGCGATGCCGAGCGAGTCGAGGTGGTCGATCGCGGCGGCCATCTCCTCGTCGGTGTCCGAGGGGAACCGGTTGAAGCACACGACCGGGGTGAGGCCGAAGATGTCGCGGAGGTTCGAGCAGTGGAGTTCGAGGTTGCTCATCCCCGCCAGAACCGCCTCGGTGTTCGGGGTCTCGACGTCGCCCACGTCGATGCCGCCGTGGTACTTCAGCGCCCGGAGGGTGGCGACGACGACGACGGCGGAGGGCCAGATGCCGGCGGCCCGGCATTTGATGTCGAGGAACTTCTCGGCGCCGAGGTCGGCGCCGAACCCGGCCTCGGTGACGACCCAGTCGCCGAGCGTCATCGCCGCCTTCGTCGCGAGCAGGCTGTTGCACCCGTGGGCGATGTTCGCGAACGGTCCGCCGTGGATGAACGCGGGCGAGTGCTCGAGGCTCTGGACGAGGTTCGGGGAGAGCGCATTGCGCAGCAGTGCGGTCATCGCCCCCGCGGCACCGAGGTCGGCGACGGTGACCGGCTGACGGTCGCGGGTGTGGGCGACGACGATGCGCCCCAGCCGTTCCTTGAGGTCTGCCACCGAGGTGGCCAGGCAGAACACCGCCATGACCTCTGAGGCGACGACGATGTCGAAGTGGTCCTCCCGCGGCACTCCCCCATTGAGGCCGCCGAGGCCGATCGTGACGTTGCGCAGAGCCCGATCGTTGAGGTCGACGACCCGCCGGATGTGGATGCGGCGCGGATCGATGTCGAGGTCGTTGCCGTGGTGGATGTGGTTGTCGAGCATCGTCGCAGCGAGGTTGTTCGCCGCCGCGATCGCCGCGAAGTCACCGGTGAAGTGGAGGTTGATGTCCTCCATCGGCACGACCTGCGCGTACCCACCGCCGGCGGCCCCGCCCTTCATGCCGAACACCGGGCCCATGCTCGGCTCCCGCAGCGCCAGCACAGCCTTCCCGATCTCCGGGTTCGTCTTCGCGAGCTCGTTGAGCCCGTCGGTGAGCCCGATGCTCGTCGTCGTCTTGCCCTCCCCGGCCGGGGTCGGGCTCATCGCGGTGACGAGGATGAGCGCGCCGTCGGTCGCCGACTCAGCGGCTGCGTCGAGGACGTCGATGGGCACTTTCGCCTTCGTCCATCCGAACGGAATGATGTCCTTGGGGTCGAGCCCGAGGTCAGCGGCGACATCGACGATGGGATCGAGCTCGGCGGCGAGTGCAATGTCAAGATCAATGCTCATAGGGCCATCTTGCCTGCCATGGCGCGTTTTGTGACCAGTGACACCCGATGAATTTCGACCGAGCCCTCACCGCGCCGAGGTGGTGCCCCGGCGCGTCGGTGTCGCCGCGTACTCGGCGCAGTCGGGGCACCGGGCCATGAGGTCGTGACGACAGTCGGCGACGTGGACGAGGAAGCGCTCGGCCGCCTCGAGGGCGACCGTCTGGCGACGGATGGCAGCGATCCGCTCAGCGATCACCGCCGCCCTCCCCGCCGCGCTCCGGTGGAGGACCTGCCGGATCTCCGCGAGACTCATCCCCACCCCTTGGCAGGCGATGACGATCCGGCACCGACCAAGGTGTTCATCGTCGTAGCTGCGATGTCCGGCGGGAGTGCGGTCGGGCACGACGACGCCGCACTCCTCCCAATGCCGCAGCACATGCGCGGCGATGCCGAGATCCGCTGCGGCCTCTCCGATCCTCATCGCCCCATCATCGCACCTTGACTTCAGGTCGACCTGAAGTTCTACCGTCGACGCATGTGCATCCCACCCACAGAGGTCCCGGCACCCGACTGCGTCGCCGTCCCGATTCCCTGCGGTCCCGACGCCTCGTCGACAGCACGGATCGGGACGTACGTGCTCGATGCGACCGGCGGCGACAGCCTCGGCGGTGTCGTCATCTGCCACGGCACGCCCTGGTCGTCGAGGATGTGGCTGCCGCTGGCCCGCCGGCTGAGCAGCCGGTGGCGCGTGCACCTGTGGGACATGCCCGGGTACGGCGGTTCGCTCGAGGCGAATGCCGCCTCGCCGGTCGATCTCGTCGCTCAGCGCACGCGGTTCGCGCGTCTGCTGCGCCACTGGGGCCTTGCCGCGCCCCATGTCATCGCCCATGACATCGGCGGCGCCACAGCTCTCGGCGCACACCTGTTCGAGGGCAGCGTCTTCGGCTCGCTGCATCTCAGCGACATCGTCACCCTGCCGCCGTGGGGGTCTCCGTTCTTCCGTCTCGTCGCGGAGAACGAAGGTGTCTTCGCCGCGCTCCCGCCGGCGCTGCATCGGGCCCTCGTCACCGAGTACATCGCCGGGGCGGGTGGCCCCGAGCTGTCACGGGAGTGGATCACCGAGCTTGCGCGGCCGTGGACGACCCCGGCCGGTCAGGCGGCGTACTACCGGCAGATCGCGGCACTGCGACCGGAGCACACGGACCCGATCGCCGCTCGTCTCGCGAAGGTGCGGTGCCCCGTGCGGATCGCGTGGGGTGAGTCCGATCCGTGGATCCCCGTCGCCCACGCCGACGCACTCGCCGCGGCACTGCCCGGACGTCCCGAGGTCACACGGTTCCCGGGCGTCGGGCATCTCGCTGTCCTCGAGGCGCCGGAGGATTTCGCCGCCGATGTGGTCACGTGGCTCTCGGCCCAGGTGTGATCACCGTCGGGACAGGTGCGCGTGGTGGGCGGCACGGAACTCCTCGGGCACGCCCCCGCCGATCCGGTCGCGGACCCCGCCGCCGGTCGCCAGCGCTGCGGCGAACTCGCCGAGCAGCGGAGCGAACTTCGCCCCGTGTCCCGAGCACGCGGAGACGATGGTGACCCCGCCGACGGAATCGATGAGGAAGTCCTCGCTCGGCGTGTTCGTGAACAGACAGGTCGTCTCCGCAAAGAGTTCCGGCACGAGTCCCGGCAGATGCGCCCGTGCGTAGGCGATCATCCGCTGCCGCATCGCCTCGGTGATCTGGCCGTCCTGGTCGAGGGCGGAGCCGATGACGCGCCCGCCGTTGAACTGTGCGAGCTTCTGCCCGGCGAATCCGGCGTCGCGTCCGCCGGGCAGCCCGTAGGTGAAGATCTCCGCACTCTTGTGGATGAACGTCGGCCAGTCCCGTGCCGGGCGCCCACCGCCGATGGTGTCGCGGTAGGGCAGGTGGAACGCCTGCTCCTGGCGAACTTCGAACGTCGGCAGGGAGGAGAGGAATCCGGTCGGCAGGCCGAGATCCCCCAGCAGCGCCGGCAGCCAGCCGCCTGCCGCGACGATGACGGATGCAGCGTCAACCATGTCCCCGGCCGCCGAGGTGACCCGCAGGCTCCCCGTCGACCGCCGGTCCACCGCGGCCACGGTCCAGTCCTCGAAGACTCGGGCACGGCCGGTGGCGAGGGCGAGGTCGAGCAGCGTCCGCACCGACCGCTCGGCGTCGATGACCCCAGCGTCGGGATGCCAGAGCACCTCCGTGTCGAAGGCGAACTGCGGCCACCGGGCATGGGCGGCCTCGGCGCTGAGCACTTCGTGGTCGATCCCGAGAGCGTCGAAGACGCCGGTCAGCTGCCCCGTGTGTCTGGCCTCCCCGAAATCGAGGGCACCGGTGGGTGTGATGAGTTCGGTGTCGGCAGCCTCTTCGACAGCTGTCCACAGGTCGCGGGCGCGGACGACGAGCTCGGCGTAGAGGCGTTCGGGGTAGGCATAGCGGAAGATCCGGGCTGAGCCGTGCGAGCTTCCGCGCGCGTTGGCCGGGCGGTGCTGTTCGAGGACGGTGACGTTCTCTCCGCGTGCGGTCAGCGCCCACGCGGCGGCGGCCCCGGCGAGCCCGGCGCCGATGACGATGTGCTCGGTCATTGGTGCTCCTCCCCTGGGACGGCATCGTCCTGTGTCCGAGCCTATGCCAACGCGGGCAGACGCCGCGAGGCACTGTCGGAATGTGGCCTTGCGACAGTGCCTCGCGGCGGTGAGCGCGGATACGGCTAGCCGACGGGCACGAGCTCCCGGCGGTTGGCGGCCATGATGTAGAGCGCCACCGCGAGCGCGCCGACGGCGATCGCACCCCAGATCCCGACGACCGCCCACGCGGCCCCGCCGAGGACGAGCAGCGGCGCGAAGGTCACGGCGGCGACCTCGACGGGGATGACCGGCAGGTACGCGAGCGAGAAGTCCTCGAGCGTGCGGGAGTTGAGCTTCGGATCGACGATGCGCAGCAGGGCGATGCCCGTGGCCACGGCACCGGTCGCCCAGCCCCACGTGAAGAGCTGGCGTTCGAACCAGCCGTCGCTCATCACCCGCGGGGCGACCCAGAGGCCGAGGAAGAGGCAGAGGGCGAGTCCGACGATGAAGAGGATGAGCAGCGACAGCCACTGGTCGGCGACGAAGGACGGGACGACCGAGGCGATGCCGCAGACGATGAGGACGTCGGTGGCGAGACCGGAGATCGAGTTCTGCGTCTCCTTGTCGATGAACTTCGTCGTCTTCGTGCCCGCGAGGATGCTGCGGAGGATGAGGCCGACGATGAACGCGATCGAGAAGAGCGGGAACGTCACCGACGGCATGAGCTCGCCGAGGATGAGGTTGACTCCGTACGCGGCCGCGGAGACGGTGGCGACGATTCCGGCCTGGAAGGTCAGGGATTCGATCGCGCTGCCGGAGAACATGTGCGTGCCGATGGGCGGCTTCTCCTGCTCGTGGTCGAGCACGCCGGTGCGCAGTTCGGCGGGGACCTCGCTCAGTCCCACGAACTCCTTGGCGTGGCCCTTCGCCGCACCGATCTTCGCCTGGATGATGCCGCCGACGATGCCGGTGAGCATGCCGACGGTCGCGGCGGTGAAGGCCAGCGACTGCACCGCCGGGTCACCGGCCTCGGTGAAGACCGTGCCGATCGCGGCAGCCGAGCCGAAGCCGCCGGCCCACCCGGCGAAGAGGAGGAGCCCGACGGAGTCGGGAGCGCCGAGGAGGGGGCCGAGGAGGACGAGGACGAGTCCCATGCCGAGCGCCGTCTGGGTCGCATAGATGAGGACGCCGTAGCTGGCGAATCCGGCGACGGAACGGCCGATCTTGAAGATGTTGAAGTCGCTCGTCAGCGACAGGCACGCGAAGACGACGACGATGAGCAGCGAGGAGTACGTGCCCAGCTGGTCGGAGAACGGCAGCCAGCCCAGGCCGTTGGGGCCCATGAGCAGTCCGAGGAAGCCAGCGATGACTCCGGCGGGGACCATCATCGTCTGCAGGACGCGGATCCGGGCGCGCAGGATGGTGCCGACGACGAGCAGCGCGCCGATGAGGCCCGAATCGATGAGCAGGGCGTAGGGGCTGAAGGGGGTGGGATCCACGACGGGGTCTCCTTGATCAGGTCACGACGGCACGAAGAACCAGCGCCGGCGGCCCGGCGCTGGGATCAGGTGCGGGTTACTTGGCCGCGGGCAGCATTCCTGCGGCGGCGACGGCGCTGCGGACGATCTCGTCGAGCCCGTATTCGGCCTTCCAGCTCAGCTGGGCCGAGATCCGGGAGACGTCGGCGACGAGGGCGGGAGGATCCCCTGCCCGCCGTTCGCCCATCTCCGGGACGATGTCACGGCCGGTCACCTCGGCGATGGTGTCGATGACCTCTTTGACCGAGGCTCCGGTGCCGGTTCCGACGTTGAACACGGTCTCCGAGGTGTCCCCGGACTTCATGTAGTCGAGAGCGGCGATGTGGGCCTCGGCGAGGTCCTTGACGTGGACGTAGTCGCGGATGCACGTGCCGTCGGGGGTGTCGTAGTCGTCGCCGAAGACGATCGGGGCCTTGCCGGCGGCGACCCGGCCGAGGACGATCGGGATGAGGTTCATCACCGCAGTGTCGGCGAGTTCGGGCCAGCCGGCGCCGGCGACGTTGAAGTAGCGCAGCTTGACGGCGTTGAACGGGACCCGGCGCATCCGCGCCGCGGTGATCGCGTTGTCGATCATCCATTCGCCGATGAGCTTCGTCTCCCCGTAGGGGTTGATCGGTCGGCATTCGAGGTCCTCAGCGACGAGATCGACGTCGGGCATGCCGTAGGTGGCGGCCGAGGAGGAGAAGACGAGGGAGGCGATGCCGGTGCGCTCGACGGCGGCGAGGATGTTCGTCAGGCCGCCGATGTTCTGGCGGTAGTAGTGGACGGGCTGCTCGACGGATTCGCCGACCTGCTTCTTCGCCGCGAAGTGGATGATCGAGTCGATCCCGTGCTCCTCGATGGCCGCGACGAGGCGGTCCTCGGCATCGGGAGCGGCGAGGTCGAGGTCGAGGACGGGCAGTCCGGCGACGCGATCGGCGATCCCCGTCGAGAAGTCATCGACGACGAGGACGTCGTCACCGCGTTCGGTGAGCAGACGCACCACGTGCGAACCGATGTAGCCTGCTCCTCCGGTGACCAGTACAGCCATGAAACTCCCTCATTCGTCCCTCACCGCGGTCTCGATCTCGCGGCGATGCCGGATCAAGCTTAGTCGAGGGCACCGCCGGGACACGAAGTGCGTACCTGACCAGGGAGGATGCGTATCGCTCAGGAGTCGGCGACGGCTCGGTCGACGAGGTGCTCGGCGATGGCCAGCGCTGAGGTGGCACCGGGCGAGGGAGCGTTGCGGACGAACATCACCGGTCCGGCGCGATCGATGACGAAATCGTCGACGAGCGAGCCGTCTCGGTTCATCGCCTGGGCGCGGATGCCGCGGGTGGCGCGATGCCCGGTCGCCCCGGCCAGCTGCGGCACGTAACGGGCCGCCTCGGCGACGAAGCGCTCAGTCGAGAGCACCCCGCCGATCTCCCGGACCGCGGTGGGCAGATTCCCCGCGGCGAATCTCCAGAATCCGGCATCGGCGGCGATCGAGAGCGCATCGCGCACGCTGAGCCCGAGTCCTGAGTATCCCTCCCGGGAGAACGAGAGGAACGCGTTGGGGCCGATCATCACCCCACCGTCGATGCGCCGCGTGACGTGAACGCCGAGGAAGGGGTACTTCGGGTCGGGCACGGGGTAGATGAGTCCGTTGACGACCGAGTCGAACGCGGGATCGAGGATGAAGTACTGCCCGAAGAACGGCACCACAGACGGCCGCGCGCTCTCTCCCGAACGGGCGGCGAGGCGATCGGACTGGAGTCCGGCGCAGGCGATGACGGCGTCGAATTCGAGCGCATCCTTGTCCGAGTGGACGATCGCGCGCTCTCCGGCCCGTCCGCCTCGGCGCTCGACGCGGGACACCGGGGTCGAGAAGCGCACGCGACCGCCGCGACGGCGGAAGTCGACGACGAGTGCATCGGTCAGGCCCGGGTAGTCGATGATCGCCGTGTGTGGGGAATGGAGCGCGGCCACCCCGACGGCCTGCGGTTCGACCTCGGCGAGACCATCACGATCGAGCATCGCGACATCGGGGACCCCGTTGGCGAGAGCCCGCTCGTGGATGGCGCGCAGCCGACCGACCTCGATGTCGTCGGTGGCGACGACGACCTTTCCGCACTCGTCGACGGCGACCCCGTGCTCGGCGGCGAAATCACGGATGAGCTCGACCCCGCGGCGGCACAGACGCGCCTTGAGGCTTCCCGGCTCGTAGTAGAGACCGGCATGGACGACACCGGAGTTGTGTCCGGTCTGGTGCATTGCCGGCCCGTCCTCCTTCTCATAGAGGGTGACGTCGGCGGACTCATCTCGCAGGAGGAGTTCGCGGGCGACCGCCGCTCCGATGATGCCGGCCCCGATGACGGCGACACGCCTGACCTCACTCATCTTTCGCTCCTTCGCGGTGGGGACCGATGGTCCTGTCGTGTGAGAGGCCGTCTCGTCCAGTGGCCTGGTGCGGACTCTAGTTCACCGTTTCCGGTAACGCGAAGGCACGACGACTGACATATTCCCGGCATCTCATTGAATAACACCTGAAGTTCTATGTGAGTCCGATGCCATCGGGTCATTCACGAGAATATGCGAAATCGGCAATTCGTATACCTTCGCCATCGAGCCAGCATCTGATCCTGCTCAGAATAGATCACTTGACCAGCGCAAACAGTGGACCGACCAGCCTCGCCTCCAGCGCAAGTCGGCTTCTTTACGGAGTAAATCATTCTGTCACGAGCGCTCGATCAATCATCGGATCACAGGCGTAGACCGCCTGCACTATCTACCGATGAGTATTTATAACGGAGTCATAACTTTATTTATGACGTGATGATGACTGTTTAGTGTTTCCGTAATCTCGGTGATGAACTGCCAGCCGATTGCCGTCGAGCACTCAGGGCCTGTTCAGCATCAGAGATGATCACTGCCGAAGTGGGGGCTATGAAGACATTCCGCAACCGGGTGCGTTCCCGATACCGTGCCGCGATCGGCGTCGTCGCCGCGGCGACAGCCGTCGGGCTGACCGTGCTCATCACCTCCCCGGGCACGGCAGTGCCGATCGATCCCGACGAACTCGCCGAGGCACACGGGCAGGTCATCGACACGGACCTCATCACTGCGGATCTCCTCGACGTCTCCTCCGCCCGCAGCACCTATCCGTCGAGTCCCGAGGCCGACCACACTCCGCTCGACGTCGCGGCTCTCCAGGCCCTGAGCATTCAGCTGCCCAACGTCTCACTCCCCCTCATCAGCGGTGAGGACGGAAACGGTCTCCTCCACCTCGGCGAGGTCGGGGCGCTCAACGCCTTCGGTCACGCACCCTCCTCCGACAGCGCCGTCGCGAGTGCCGGCGCGGTCGGACAGGACGGAGCGATCAACGTCGATCCCGACAATCCCGGGGCCTACGGCAACGCCACGGTCAGCCTCACCCCGCTGCTCAAGCAGCTCGGCATCAGCGACATCACCGACGAGGTCGTCGACGAGCTCAGCCTCGAGCTCGGGGCGCTGGCCTCGCGGGCCGAGGCGGACGCGGAATCGGTGACCTCGGACTATGTCGTCGCCGACGGGAAGCTCACGATCTCGAGTCCTGCCGTCAGCCGGCTCTCCGACGACCTCGAGGTCGCGGTCGACACGACCGGACAGGCACTCGACGACGCCGTCGGCGACGAAGGACTCGTATCCGAACTCGCGTCGATCGGAATCGATGCGAATGTGCTGCTCGGCCGGGTCAGTGTCGGCGGAGCGGACACGAAGGTCAGTGCAGAGACCCGCGACGCCCTCAACAGCGTCGTCGAGAACGTCATCCGAGAGAAGCTCGAGGACAGGTCGGGCATCGTCTCGATCGACATCGGCAGCGGGGATATCGAGGTCGATCTCGCGAAGATCGTCGAAGGCGGCAACGGCGAGGACCTCAATGACCTGGCACCGAACACCGAGGTGCTCACCTCGGCGACGATGTCAACGATCACCGATGCCGTGGCCGATGCGCTCGGCGCACTCTCCGGACGCGTCAACGACACCCTCACCGAGGCTCTCGACAACGTCCATCTCATCATCGAACTGCCGGCCAGCATCTCTCTGCTCGGGCAGACGATCACCGGCGGGGTGACCGTCGATGCGACACTCGGTCAGTTGGCGGGCACGGATACCAGCCGTCCGACTGTCACCACCGATCTGCGGATCTCCGTGCTCGGCACGACGATCGACGCCGGAGCGATCCTCAACGTCATCACGACGCCGGTCATCGATGCTGTCCTCGGGATCACCAAGCCGATCATCGGGAACATCATCACCGCGACCGCCGACGAGGTGTCGAGCTCGGTGCAGGGGATCATCGACCCGCTGCTCACGACTCTCGACCCCGTCTTCGAGGCGCTCAACCAGGTCGTCGGTGTCACGATCAACGAGCAGGTCGAAACTCCCGTGCCGCAGCGGGAGGACGCGACTCGGGCATTCGCCGCGGCCGCCGCACCGACGGACATGTTCACCGTCAGCGCCGTGAGCCTTGAGGCTCTGCCCGGCGTCGATGCCGTCGACGTCAACCTCGCCTCGTCGTCGGTGAGGACGAGTGCGCAGGATGAGGCCGACCCCGACGCGAACACGAATGCAGCCGCCTCGGCATCAGCCTCGGCGACCGCTGACGACGACGGCAACCCGGCCGCCGAGGCCGCATCGGAGGCGGCAGCCAACGACGACGCGACCACGACGGCCTCGGCAGCAGCGGATCCGGATGCCGTGGCAGCCGCGGAATCCGCGGCGACCGAGGATGCCTCGTCCCAGGCATCGACGGATTCGACGACGGACACCAGCGCGTCCTCGACGGCAGCCTCGCAGGCGGCTGCACAGGCCGACAGCACCGACGACACGAACGCCGGAGCATCCACAGCGGCCGACGCCGATCCGGCGGCCGCGGCCCAAGCGGCGTCGACGGCCGACTCGTCCTCCGAGGCCTCCGCCGAAGCCGCGGCCACCGCCGATGCGTCGACTGATCCGGATGCATCTGCGGACCCCGACACCGCGGCTGCAGCCGACGCATCGACCGACCCGGACGCTGCGGCGGACCCGGATGCGGCAACCGACCCCGACGCGGCTGCCGACCCTGACGCCGCAGCGGACCCCGACGCGACTGCTGATCCGGACTCGTCGACAGACCCGGATGCCTCCACCGATCCAGACGGCACTGCCGACCAGTCGACCGATCCCGACGCCGCGGCGGACCCAGAGGCGGCTGCCGACCCCGACGCGGCCGCTGATCCCGATGCGGCTGTTGGCGCGGACTCGTCCGCCAACGTCAACGCCGCCGCTTCCGCCTCGGCCTCAGCCAACGCTGACGACGACGGCAACCCCGCCGCCCAGGTCGCCGCACAGGCAGCCGCCGACGAGGACGCAACCACCACCGCCTCGGCAGCAGCCGACGCCAACGCCGAAGCCGCAGCGGAATCCGCCGCCACCGAAGAGGCCACATCGGACACCACAGCCGATGCCTCGGCGGACCCGAACGCCGCCGCGAACGAATCCGCCCAGGCCGCCGCCACCGCTGACACCACCGACGACACGAACGCCGATCAGTCAGCAGCCGCCAACGCCGACGCCTCGTCCGCGGCTCAAGCAGCCTCAACGGCCGACTCGTCCTCCGAGGCCAGTGTCGAAGCCACTGCCACCGCCGACGCGTCGACCGACCCCGATGCGGCCACTGACCCCGATGCGTCTGCGGACCCTGAAGGATCTGCCGACCAGTCAACCGACCCCGACGCGGGAACGGATCCCGACGCAGCTGCTGATCCGGACACGTCGACGGACCCGGACGCCTCTACCGATCCGGATGCGTCTGCGGACCCCGACACCTCGGCCACTGCCGACGCATCGACTGATCCCGACGCTGCGGCGGACCCTGACACCGCGGCCACTGCCGACGCCTCGACTGACCCCGACGCCGCGGCTGACCCCGACGCGTCAGCCGATCCCGAAGGATCTGCTGACCAGTCAACGGACCCTGACGCATCGACCGACCCTGACGCAGCTGCTGATCCCGACTCGTCCACTGATCCGGACGCGGCTGCCAACGTCAACGCCGCCGCTTCCGCCTCGGCCTCAGCCAACGCTGACGACGACGGGAACCCTGCCGCCCAGGTCGCCGCACAGGCAGCAGCCGACGAGAACGCTGACACCACGGCCTCGGCAGCAGCCGACGCCAATGCCGAAGCAGCCGCGGAATCCGCCGCCACCGAAGAGGCCACCTCGGACACCACAGCTGATGCGTCGGCGGACCCGAATGCCGCGGCGAACGAATCCGCTCAGGCCGCCGCCACTGCTGACACCACCGACGATACGAATGCCGATCAGTCAGCAGCGGCCAACGCCGACGCCTCGTCCGCGGCTCAAGCGGCCTCGACGGCCGACTCGTCCTCCGAGGCCAGTGTCGAAGCCGCGGCCACGGCCGACGCGTCGACCGACCCGGACGGCGCCGCCGACCAGTCGACCGACCCCGATGCGGCGGCGGATCCGGATGCTGCAACAGACCCCGATGCGTCAGCCGACCCCGAAGGATCTGCTGACCAGTCAACGGATCCGGACGCAGCGGCTAACCCCGACGCGGACGCCAACGTCAATGCCGCGGCCACGGCGTCGGCCTCGGCGAGTGCCGACGACGACGGCAATCCCGCCGCTCAGGCAGCAGCCGAAACCGCCGCCGAGGAGGACGCGACCACCACGGCCTCGGCAGCAGCGAACGAGAACGCCGAAGCAGCCGCAGAGTCGGCAGCCACCGAGGATGCGTCATCCGAGGCCTCGGCCGACGCCACCTCGGATCCGAATGCGTCATCCGAAGCCGCCTCACAGGCTGCGGCCGAGGCCGACAATGAGGACGACGCCAACGCCGCTGCCACGGCAGCCGCCGACGCCGATCCTGCAGCCGCCGCCTCGGCGACAGCCACCGCGGACTCGGGTTCCGAAGCCTCGGCAGCGGCGGCCTCCGACGGGGACCCGAAGGGGTCATCCGATTCGGATGGCGGAGCAGCGGCCGATGCGGCACAGGCAACGTCGACCAGCACCGCCGATTCAGCGGCCTCCGCGAACGCCGGCGGATCGGCCGCAGCCGAAGGTGCCGACGGAACATCCAGTTCCGGAGGATCCTCGACGAGCAGCTCCGCCGGCGGCGGGTCCTCCAGCAGCGCAGACGCCTCGGCCGGCACGGGTGGTTCATCGGGCGCGAGCTCGACGGCCTCCGGAGGCGGAGACCTGCCGCGGACGGGTGCTGACGGCTTGGCGGCGATCATCACCGTCGCAGCTCTGCTCGTCCTCGGCGGTGCCGCAGTCACCCTCGCCTCGCGGCGGGACAGGATGTTCCGCGGCCGGCACTGATCACCTCACGAACGGTCAGGGGTGGGTCCGATGCTCCCGCGTCGGACCCACCCCTTCCCCTCTGCCCTGAACCACCGGTGACCAACCGGCACACGGGTCGACCACCTCGGCGAATGATCCTTGAGACTCGCGTCACACGGGGGTACGGTCAGAGTAACCAGAGGAGGCAGTGCCATGAGCGGAGTCAACGAGGATCACTACCAGCCGCAGACCCATCCCGGCGACATCATCGAAGTGCGCGACGAGGAGACCGGTGAGATGGTCAAGCGTCGCATCATCCTCGATGAGTTCGGCAACGGGACGAAGACGCGACCCCTCGAAGAGGGCGAAGAAGACGAGCTGACCGAGAGCAGCTGAACCGTCACCAGTGCGCGCGCACGGTCTCCGTCGGTCCGTCGACCTCGGTGAAACCGGCGTCGATGACGCTGATCGGACGCTCTGCGACAGCCCACTCGGCTTTCGACGGCGTGACCACCCGCAGACTGAAGCCCGATTCGCGCCAACGATCGCGCACCTCGGCGGGCATCTGCTCGAACGCGAGCTGAGCGCCGTGGGCGACCTGCGCCGCCGCCTTGCCCGTCGTCAGCGTGACCAGCGGTGAGAGTTCGATGGTGACGACCGCCTCGGCGGCGGGAATCGACGTCTCCCCATCAGCGGGGAACTCCGTGTCCCCCACCTGCAGCTTCGACAGCTCACGCGGCAGCGGAGAGACCGGACCGGGCGGGAAGACGTAGGCCTCGGCCGGGGCGAACTCCTCCGTGCCTCCGAAGCTCACGCCGACGCTGCCGAGGGCACGCGCGTCCTCGAGCTTCTTGCCGTCACCGCGCCGCACCACCTTGCGGATCGCCCCGTCGCGCCAGTACTCGACGGCGTCGAACCACTCCCCCTCCGGCTGTGTGCGGGGGTCATCGAGGAACGTGACGACGGCGCGCGCAGTCGCCTCGAGGACGTCGATATGGCGGGCGAGCGCCGTCTTCGACTTGCGGACGACGATGGGCAGGGACCACGGCACGTCATGATCGGTCTCGTGTCGCCGCATCTGCTCAGTCATTCGCTTCCTCCGTCGTCTCGGCTGCCGCAGCGGTCGCGGGCACTTCCGCTTCGACAATGACAACGTCGGGCATCGCCGCTTATTCCCGGGCACCTCCTCCCCACGCAGTCTCACCTCGATGGATCGTTGCCCTGCGCGGGTAGGCTGGAGGGGTGCGCGCCGATCGAGAACTGCTCGTGGTCCCGCGCGCCGTGAGCTCCGAAGAAGGATCCGATGACGCCCTCCCGTTCCCCGCAGTGGTCCGAGTCGATGCCGGCCGACATCCGCGACGCCCTGTCTGCGCAGATGCGCGAGGTCCTCGACATCCAGGAGGCCCGCGCCGCCGAATGCCGTGCGGCCGCCGACCGCGTGATCGCAGCCCGGGCCCGACAGGGCGGTGGTGAGCCCGGGATCCTCGTCCCCGACCGTGACGCCGGAGCGCCGACGGAGTTCGCTGCGGCACGGGCGGAGTACCGCGCCGAACGCACGCATTGGAACGAGGGCGGGCCCGCGATGGCGCGGACCGAGGACACGCATCTGCGGGTCGGTGACGTCGACGTGCCCATCCGCATCCACCGTCCGACCACCGAGGCGGTCCTGCCGGGCATCGTCTTCCTCCACGGCGGCGGGTTCTGCCTCGGCGACCTCGACACCCACGACCGGATCGCACGCGTCATCGCCTCGGCCTCCGGCGCTGCCGTCATCGCCGTCGACTACTCCCTCTCCCCCGAGGCCGTCTTTCCCCAGGCTCTTCTCGAATGCGCGACCGTCATCGCCCACCTCGCCCGGCACGGGGCGGACTGGGGAATCGACGGCACCCGCCTCGCCGTCGCCGGGGATTCGGCCGGGGCGATGCTCGCCCTCGGATCGGCACTGCTGCTGCGCGACGAACCCGAACGGGTCGGCGCCGACTCATCCTTCGCCGCACTCAGGGCCCTCCTCCTCGTCTACGGCTCCCACGGCCTCCGCGACTCTGCGAGCCGTCGCCTCTACGGCGGGTCATGGGACGGGATGGGACCCGAGGTGCTCGCCGGAATCGCGAAGGTCCACTACACCTCACCGGCCGACGCCGAGAGCCCGTACATCGACCACCTCGGCGCCGATCTCCGGGGTCTACCGTCGACGTTCATCGCCGCCGCGGGCCTCGACCCGCTGCGCGACGACAGCCGCGCCCTGGCCGCCCTTCTGCAGCGCGCCGGCACCGATGTCGACGTCATCGAATACCCGCATGTCCTCCACTCGTTCCTCCACTTCGGGCGGGTCCTCGACGAGGCGAACGCGGCGCTCACAGCAGCCGCGGGCTTCGCCGCGGCGCGACTCGATGCGGAGAACTGACGACGAACGATGTATCCTTGAAGATCTTGCGATTTCGCTCGGCGAAATCCCTGCGTCGTCAGGATCACGCGACTCTGCGCCCGCACACCCCAGCTGCGGCGCATGCTCGGCGAAACCCGTTCCTCTCGGCGAACGAGAACGCGGTCCCGCGTTCGGACACCCTGCCGGGTTGCACGATTGCCGCCACCACTGAGTGGTCTCGCAGCGCGCACCTGCGCGTCGAAAGGCCACCCCATCACCTCCACCACCGCTCCGGCCCAGTCGTTCTCCGCCCTCGGAGTCCCCTCTGCCCTCGTCGCCCGTCTGGCCGCCGACGGCAAGACCGAGGCCTTCCCCATCCAGCAGGACACCCTGGCCGACACTCTCGCCGGCCGCGACGTGCTCGGCCGCGGGAAGACCGGCTCGGGAAAGACCCTGGCCTTCTCCATCCCGATGGTCGCCAACCTCGCGGACGCCCAGCCGGCACGACCGGGTCGCGGCCGGGCTCCGCGTGGGCTCGTCCTCGCACCCACCCGTGAGCTCGCGACTCAGATCACCGCCGTGCTCGATCCCCTCGCCCAGGCCGCCGGGCTGACGACCACGACGATCTTCGGCGGAGTCAAGCAGAAGAAGCAGGAAGCGGCGCTCAACGCCGGCGTCGACATCGTCGTCGCGTGCCCCGGACGCCTCGAAGACCTCCTCCAGCAGGACCTCGTCTCCCTCGACGACATCGAAGTCACCGTCCTCGATGAGGCCGACCACATGGCCGACATGGGCTTCCTGCCCGGCGTCACCCGCCTCCTCGCGAAGACCCCGGCCACAGGCCAGCGGATGTTCTTCTCCGCGACGCTCGACAACGACGTGGACAAGCTCGTGCGCCGATTCCTCCACGACCAGGTGCTCCACTCCGTCGACGACCCGAGCTCGCACGTCGATGCGATGACCCACCACCTCTTCGAGGTCACCCCCGAGGACAAGGGCGACCTTGTGCACCGTCTGGCCTCCGGGGCCGGGCGGCGCATCCTCTTCACCCGCACGAAGCATCGGGCCAAGCGGCTTGCCCGGCTGCTCACGAAGCAGGGCATTCCCGCCGTCGACATGCACGGCAACCTCTCGCAGTCCGCACGCGAGCGCAACCTCGCGGCCTTCGCCGACGGCGGGGTCAAGGTGCTCGTGGCCACCGATGTCGCGGCTCGCGGCGTCCACGTCGACGCCGTCGAACTCGTCGTCCACGTCGACCCGCCCACCGAGCACAAGGCCTACCTCCACCGATCCGGTCGCACCGCGCGTGCCGGCAGCACCGGCGACGTGGTCACCATCATGACCCCGGAGGAGCGCAAGGACACCCTCGCACTACTGCGCAAGGCGAAGATCTCCGTCAAGCCGCAGAAGGTCTCCGCCGAGTCACCCCAGGTCGGCGAACTCGTCGGTGAGGTCGCTGCGTTCGTCGAGCCGCAGGAAGCGAACCCGGAGCGGGTCCGCGGCACGGAACCGGTCGAGACGGTGGCGCCACCGGAGAAGAAGCGCTCGTCCCGGCGCCGCCGCGGACGCCGAGGGGGCAGCGGACAGTCGGGTGCCGCCGCATCCTCCGAGTCAGCAGGCGGAACCCAGTCACGTGCACAGACGCCGGCCGGCGGCGCGAAGCAACGCGGAGGTGCGGGATCCCGGAACCGCGGTCGGGGCCGCGAGAAGTCCGGTCGCCCCGAGACCTCGGCCCGCGCGGATTCGTCGGGCCGCACCGAGTCGAACCGGAGCGAGTCCCGTCGCGGCGAGCAGTCCCGTCGCGGCAGCTCTGCAGGCTCCGGCCAGCGGCGGAATGCCGCATCCCGACGCGGAGAGTCCCAGAGCACCCGCGGGACCAGTGCTGAGACCCGCCGCCGCAATCGCTCGCGCGCCGCAGCCGGCGGATCTCAGCAGGTCTATTCGACGAGCAGCTGAACCGCGTCCGCAACCGGTTGACCTGGGTCGGTGCTCACCGACCCAGGTCGCACCGGCTCTCACTCAGAACGTCCCGGATTCGTCCGGCCCAGGTCGCACCGGCTCTCACTCAGAACGTCGGCACGTCGTCGATGAGGGAGCGGGTGTACGCGTGCTGCGGGTTCTCGAGCACGGAGTCCGCAGGCCCGTAGTCGACGATCTTGCCCTTGTTGAGCACCGCGAGGTTGTCGGCGATGTGCCGCGAGAGCGCGATGTTGTGCGTGACGAAGAGCATCGCCAGCTGCCGCTCGGCGCGCAGGGTGCGCAGCAGCCCGATGATCGAGGCCTGCACGCTGACGTCGAGGGCCGAGGTGATCTCGTCGCAGACGAGCACATCGGGCGCATTGACGAGCGCCCGGGCGATCGCCGCCCGCTGCCGCTCACCACCGGAGAGGTCTCCGGGCCGCCGGTGGTAGAAGCTGCGGCCCAGGCGCACCGCATCGAGCGCGTCCTCAACTGCGGCCTTCCGGCTCGCCGCCGTCCCATCTCCGCTCATCTCCAAGGGCACCGTGAGCGACTGCCCGATCGAGCGCCTCGGGTTGAGGGAGGAGAACGGGGACTGGAAGACGTACTGGATCCCGATCCGCTGCTCGTTCGTCCGCTTCCGCGTCGATTTCGCGAGTTCGACTCCGCGCAGACGCACCTCACCCGAGTAGTCGTCGTTGAGTCCGGCCACGCACCGCGACAGGGTCGTCTTGCCCGACCCCGACTCCCCCAGCAGCATCGTGCACTCGCCGGGTTCGAGGGTGAGGTTGATGCCGTCGAGGATCTGCGCCTTCCCGTAGGCGAGCTCGACGTCGGCGACGTCGAGGAGCGGGGTGCTCGCCGAGGCGGCCTCCCCCTCCCGGTCGACGGCCGTGACCGGGGCTGCCGCACTCGGCTCGTCGCCGATCTGCTTGTCACCGGCGAGGTCGGGAACCGCGGCGAGCAGCATCTTCGTGTAGTCATGCACCGGGCGTGAGAGCACTTCTTCGACCGGTCCCTCTTCGACGAGGTCGCCGCGGAGCATGACGGCCACCCGGTCGGAGATGTCCTTGATGACGGCGAGGTCGTGGGTGATGTAGAGACCGGCGACATTGTTGGCCACCGTCATCTGCCGGATCGTGTCGAGGACGACGGCCTGCGTGGAGACGTCGAGGCCGGTCGTCGGCTCGTCGAGGATGAGGACGTCGGGGTACATCGCGAACGCCATGGCGATGCCGATGCGCTGCTGCTGACCGCCCGAGAGCTGGTGCGGCCACCGACTCTGGTACGCCCGGTCGCCGGGCAGACCGACGTCGGTGAGCACCTCGGTGATCCGCGCCTCCCGCTCCGCCGAGGAGGACCCGAAGCCGTGGATCTCGAGGACCTCGCGGATCTGGTCACCCACCCGCATTGCCGGGTTGAGGGAGAGGGCGGGATCCTGGGGGATGTAGGCGATCCGCGATCCCCGCAGGGCGCGTACGGCCTCCTCGCCGAGGTCGAGGACCTCGACGGCGGTGTCCTCCCCGCGCGGCCACAGGCTCACCGAGCCCGAACCGTACTTCAGCCCCGACCGGAAGTGGCCCATGCAGGCGAGCCCCGCGGTCGTCTTGCCCGAACCGGACTCCCCGACCAGGCCGAGGATCTCTCCGCGGCTGAGGGCGAAGTCGACGCCGTGGAGGATCTCGTCACCGGCCATGGTGTCGATGCGCAGGTCGCTCACGCGCAGGACGATGCTCTCGTTCGGTGCGGAGTCGACCCCGGCAGCGGTGTCATTGGTCGTGGTCATCATTCCTCCACTGTCGTCGAAGCGGTGGCTCGGGCGAACGAGTCCGCGAGCAGGTTGGTGCCGATGGTCAGCAGCGCGATCGCGATGACCGGCAGCAGCACGCCCCACGGCTGGATGCTCAGCGCGATGCGGTTCTCGTTGATCATCAGGCCCCAGTCGGCGGCCGGCGGCTGCAGGCCGAGTCCGAGGAATGACAGCGAGGCGATCGCGCCGATCGAGTACGTCAGGCGCAGCCCCGCCTCGACGCTGAGCGGCCCGGTGATGTTGGGCAGGAGCTCACGGACGAGGAGCTTCGACCGGGGCATCGCGTACATCTCCGCGGCGAGGATGTAGTCCTCGTTGATGACGTTGAGAGTGGCCGACCGGGCCACCCGGGCGATGCGCGGGGCATGCGTGATGCCGATGACGGTGATGAGCACCCAGCCCTGCGGTC
Source organism: Brevibacterium sp. 2SA (assembly GCF_005502845.1). Taxonomy (NCBI): domain Bacteria; kingdom Bacillati; phylum Actinomycetota; class Actinomycetes; order Micrococcales; family Brevibacteriaceae; genus Brevibacterium; species Brevibacterium sp. 2SA. The sequence goes on from NZ_SCMW01000003.1 coordinate 52,443, forward strand.
CGAGCACGGTGATCGCCAGCAGCGCGAACACGAGCTGCGGGATCGCCAGCAGGACATCGTTGAGTCGCATGAGGATCGCGTCGAAGCGTCCGCCCACATAGGCGGCGAGCATGCCGACGATCGCGCCGAGGACCATGCCGAGCGCCGTGGCGAGCACCGAGTAGATGATGAGCGTGAGCCCTCCGGCGAGGAAGCGGGAGAGCACGCTGCGGCCGAGGTTGTCGGTGCCGAAGAGCCCGTACGGGGAGAACGGCTTCGCGACGAACTCGGTCGCCGTCGACCCCGTCGCCCACGGCAGGAGAAGGGGTCCGCAGAAGGCGAGGAGAACGATGAATGCCGTGAGCACGAGGCCGATGCGCCCCTGCTTCTGCGCGATGACGCGGCGGAAGAAGGGCACATAGGTCGTCTGCGACTCCTTCGGCACCTCCGCGGCTTCGATGGCGTCGGACTTCATGTCGTCGAGGTTGCTGCTCATGCTGCGCTCCTCAGTTTCGGGTTGGTGAGGATGCCGACGATGTCCGCGGCGAGGTTGACCACGACGTAGACGGCGGCGACGAGCATCGAGATCGCCTGGACGACCTGGACGTCGCGGTAGGTGACGGCGTCGATGAGCGCCTGGCCGATGCCGGGGTACCGGAAGAGGAACTCGACGACGACCACGCCGCCGGCCAGCCACGCGAGTTGGATCGCGACGACCTGGGCGACGGGACCGAGCGCATGGGGCACCGCGTGACGGAAGATCACTCGGCGTTCGGGAACGCCCTTGAGGCGGGCCATCTCAACGAATCCGGAGTCGAGGACTTCGATCATCGTCGCCCGCATCATCCGCACGATATAGGGGGTGACGACGAGGACGAGGGTGGCCGTGGGCAGGACGAGCTGCGCGGGGATCAGCCACACTGGCTGGCCCGGCGGGGCGAGCGTGACGGCGGGCAGGATCTGGAACACCGAGGTGGCGAAGATCGCGATGAGGGCGATGCCGATGACGAACTCGGGCATCGCGGCGAGCACGAGGCTGATGCCGGTCAGCGCCTGGTCGCGGCGGGTGCCGCGGTGCAGCGCCGAGTAGACGCCGAGGCCGATGCCCAGCGGCACGGAGATGATCGCGGCGAGCGCCATGAGGACGAAGGAGTTGCCGATCCGCGGTCCCAGCAGCTCCGAGACCGGTCCGCCGGTCGCCGTCGAGGTTCCGAAGTCGCCGACGAAGAGACCACCGAGCCACTCGAGGTAGCGCTGCCAGGCCGGCAGGTTGAGCCCGAGCTGTTCGTTGAGTGCCGCGATGCGCTCCGGGGTGGCCTGCTGGCCGAGGATCGCGCGAGCCGCATCGCCGGGCAGGAGGAGGGTGGCGCCGAAGACGATGAGGGAGACGGCGAGGAGGATGAAGGCGGAGAAGATCAGCCTGCGAATGATGACTTTGGCGAACATGTCACACCTTCCCGATCCACACGCGGTCGAAGCGCCAGCCGCCCAGGGGCCTGCCGGTCGCATTCGGTTCGAGGCCGCCGACGTACTTCTGGTAGGCGTCGACCTGGTTGGCGAAGCCCCAGATGATGTAGCCGCCGTTGTCGTAGAGGATCTTCTGCGCCTCGTGTTCGAGGTTGCGTCGCGCCGCCGGATCCGGCAGAGAGCGCGCCTCCTCGACGATCGAGGTGAAGTTCGGATCGTCCCAGTGGGTTTCGTTGAACGGCGATTCCGGCATCACACAGGACACGCACTGCGGGAGGAAGTCACGCGTGTACCAGAAGTCCTGCGCGAAATCCCACTGCAGATAGTTCTCCCCGAAGAACGTCGTCGCATCGACCCGGCGGATGCTCACCCGGATGCCGGCGTCGGCGGCCTGCTGGGCGAAGACCTGCGCGGCTTCGACGACACCGGACTGGATGGGGGCGGTGACGAGCTCGACGTCGAGACCGTCGGGGTGCCCCGCCTCGGCGAGGAGCTGCCTGGCCTGCTCGACATCGCGCGTGCGCTGCGGGAAGTCGGGGTAGTTCTCACTGAGGGGACCGAACATGTCGTTGCCGATCGTGCCGTAGCCGGAGAGGACCTGCTCGATCATCTGCTCCCGGTCGACGACGAGGCGGAAGGCCTGCCGCACCCTGACGTCGTCGAAGGGCGGACGATCCACGCGCATCGTGAACGGCAGCCACATGCCGGTCTCGGAGTTGAGGATCGCCATCCGCTCGTCGGCGCCGATGACCTCGACGAGGGCGAGCGGGATCTGCGCGATCGCGTCGACCTGGCTCGAGAGGAGGGCATTGATGAGAGCGTCGGAGTCATTGAAGTTGAGAAGGTGGACGGCGTCGAGCCAGTTGCCGTCCGTGCGCCAGTAGTACTCGTTGCGTTCGAGCACGGTCGACACCGCCGCGGTGTGCGATCCGAGCTTGTACGGTCCCGAACCGACCGGTGCGGCCGGGTCGTAGTCGCGGGGGACGATGCCCGTCGTGTACTCGGAGACGGAGTCATCGAGGAGGCCGTTGGGTTCGCTGAGCCGGAACTCGACGGTGCGATCACCGGTGGCGACGACCTCGTCGAGCATCGTGAAGCTCGCCGCCGCGGTCTTCGGATCATCGGGGTCATTGATGCGTTCGAAGGTGAAGACGACGTCGTCGGGGGTGATGTCACGCCCGTCGGAGAATTTGATCCCCGGCCGCAGCGTTGCCGTCCACACGGTCGCGTCGCCGTTGGGTTCGAACGACTCGGCGAGCTCCGGCTGGATCTTGTAGTCGTCGGTGCGCGTGAGCAGGGAGTTGTAGAGGTTGACGGTGCGGGCGACGTCGCCGGAATTCACGGGGATGTGCGCATCGACGGTGTCGGCGGAGTTGCCGCCGGTGACCCCGACGCGCAGGGTGCCGCCGCGGACGGGCTCGCCGGCGGAGATGTCACCGGCCGCCGCGCCGCCGCCGCAGGCGCTCAGTCCGGCGAGCGCGGTGAGCGAGAGTCCCGCTCCCAGCGCTTGTCTTCGGTTCGGAGTGTTCATCAGCCTTCTTCCTGGAGTGGTTCGTCCTGAAGATGTTCCGCAGGCCCCGGCTGCGCGGCCGGGTCCGGAGGTCGTGTCGATGCCCGCATCTGCGCGGGCTCTGCGCCGGGGACGAGGATGTGGGCGCGGAGGAAGGCGTCGATCATCGCCAGGGCGTCGTCGTCGGTCAGACTCATCTGGGCGGTGCTGCGGGCGACGCCGAGTCCGTCGATGAAGACGCTGAGGCTCTTGACCATGAGGTCGGTGTCGCCGTCGCGGACCTGGCCGACGCGCTGACCGGCGGCGACGACGCCGCGGATGAGGTCCATCCATTTCTCGTAGACGGCGGCGAGGTTGAGGCGGGAGCGCTCGTCGACGACGGCGCGGGCCCAGCTCTGGATCCAGATCGACCACACGCGGCGCACGGTGGGGTCGACTCCCGCATGGACGCGGGAGAACCGGAGGAGCACCTCGGCGGGGTCCTCGGGTTCGACGAGGTCGCGAGCGGTCGCGATGATCTCAAGCGAATAGTGCAGGGCCGCCTCGAGCAGCGCGGTCTTCGTCCGGAAGTGGTAGTTGATCGCCGAGGTCGACAGACCCGCGGCGGCGGCGATGTCGTGGACGCGCACCGCGTCGATGCCGCGGTCGGCGTAGAGCTCCCAGGCGGCGGCGACGATGCGGCGGCGATTGCGGGTGCCCTTCGACATCCACGTCGTCGACGCCTCCGGACGGGGGTGGTCGCCGCCGGTGGCAGACAGTGCGGACGCGCCCTGACCGGCCGCCTCGGTGAGCGAATGGGTGGGAGACAGCGGGGCGGTCTGGCGCCGAGGTGCTCCCTCCTCACGTCCGAGCGTGAGCCAATCCGTGGTGACGTCGGTGAGCTGGGCGATGCGCGTGATCTCCTCGACGCGGAACTTCCGAGTCCCGGCGAGGGACTTCGAGAGCTTGCTCGGTTCGAGACCGATGCTGCGGGCGACTTCGCTGTGGTTGATTCCCGCGTCCCGAATGGCATTGCGCACACGGGTGCCGAGGCCGGCGCGACCGCCGTGATCTGCTTCTCTGCCCTCGAACACCATCCCAGTGTGCACACATGTTGCGATTATGGCAAGAGTTACTCTGGTTTCGTGCAGTTTTCGTGACCGGGGCGCAATGTGATTTTCCCGAGAGAACCGGGCCGGACTCGCGCTCGAGCCGGCTCTGCGGCCGTCGTCCACTAGACTCTCCGGGGCAATCGGAATCGTCGGACGAGCACGGAGCAGGCACGACATGCGTTCATCCCTGAAGTCACTGACCGCGAAGAAGCCTCCCATCAGCCGGTGGGTGCGCAAGGCGGGACTGTCGGCTCTCAACTCGCGGCCGTGGCAGGCGACCAGTCGCTGGCTGCGGGGTGCGAAGGCGATCGAACGCCTCGAAGCGAAGTACGACGGTGCGGGTCTGGAGACCCCGGTCATCGCGTACTTCGGCGACGGGCCCGCGAAGATCTACCAGATCCTCCAGTGGATCCCCATCTTCGAAGAGCTCGATCGGACGCATCCGGTCGCGATCGTCCTCCGGTCCCCCGGCGCGCTGCAGGAGCTGCGCGCGGTCACCGAGCTGCCTCTCGTGCTCAAGCGCCAGTTCGATCCGCTCCAGGACTTCTACTACGCCCTCGATCCGAAGGTCGCCCTCTACGTCAACAACGGCGTGCGCAACTTCCAGTCGCTCGGCTACGCCCCGATGGTCCACGTGCACCTCAACCACGGTGAGAGCGACAAGCTCTCGATGGTGTCGAACCAGGTCAAGGCCTACGACCGCGTCTTCGTCGCCGGACCCGCCGCGATCGAACGACACCGGAAGGCGCTCATCGAGTTCGATCTCGGCAAACTCGTCGAGGTCGGCAGGCCGCAGCTCGACATCGAACAGACATCGACGCTGCCGTCGACGACGAAGCGCACAGTGATGTATGCGCCGACGTGGGAGGGCGAGAACGACGCGAACAACTACACCTCGCTCGATCTCTTCGGTGAGGCCATCGTCGCAGCGATCCTCAGCACCCCGAACACCCGCCTCGTCTACAAGCCGCACCCCAGGGTCGAGCAGTCCGACGACCCCGCTGTCGTCGCGGCCGATGCGCGGATTCGGGAGCTCATCGCCGAGGCGGACAGTGCCGAGACCGCCGGTGCCGCAGCCGACGGCACCGGGGCAGGCAGCACCGGGGCAGGCGCTGGGCACCTCGTCTCGATGCAGGGTGACATCCTGCCGATGTTCGCCGATGTCGACCTCATGGTCACCGACGTCTCGAGTGTCGGGCTCGACTTCCTCTACCTGCGGCCGGAGAAGCCGATCATCATCACCGATCGCCGGGACGATCTCGCAGCGATCAACGAGGATTCGCCGATCACCCGAGCCACCCCCGTCGTGTCGCAGTCGACGATCGCCGAGATCGCCGACACGATCGCCACCGAGCTCGACGCTGACACCACGGCGGCCCAGCGCGCGGAGCTGCGCGAGTTCTACTTCGGTCGCCGTGCCGTCGGCGACTCGACCCGGGAGTTCGTCGCCACGATCTCCGGGCTCATCGCCTCACGGCAGCGGGAGATGCTCGCGAAGACCGACCTCGACTGAGCAGCCGGTCTCAGCGGCCGAACCGTCGGCCCCAGCGACCGAACCGTCGGTTTCAGCGGGCCATCTCGCGGAAGAGGTCCTCCCACCGATCGAGGATGCGCTCGGGGGCGTACTGCGCCATATCGGCGCGGACCTCGTCCGACATCTGCGCCAGCGCCGCGGGGTCGGCGGCCAGCGCCTGCAGGCGCTCGGCGAGGGCGGAGACGTTGTTCTGGGCGACGATGTATCCGGTGCGCCCGGAGTCGATGAGCATCTCGACCCCCGGGGAGCAGTCGAAGGACACCGTGGGCACGCCGGAGAGTCCCGCCTCGACGATCGAGATCGGCAGTCCCTCGTGCTGTGAGGAGATGACGTGGATCTTCGCGGCCGCGAGCACCTCGGCGACAGCGTCGGTCTTGCCCATGAGCGCGGCACGGGGAATCGCGCGGTCATCGATGAGGGCCTGCAGACTCTCGCGCAGTTCGCCCTCACCGTAGAGCTCGACACTCCAGTCGGGAAGGGCGGGAGCGATCTCGGCCCAGGCCGCCAGCAGGTAGTGCAGCGACTTGACCTCGTCGTAGCGCCCGAGCGCGACGATGGTGTTGCGGCGCGTGGATCCGGTCTCCGCCGTTGCCTCGATCTCCGACCCGGCGAGGGTGACGGGGTTGGGGATCCACCCGGTGTTGTTCAGTCCTGCGAGGCGGAAGCGCTCGGCGTCCTCTGCCGTGAGGAACACGGTGCGGTCGACGTCGGCGTAGGCCTGCAGCACGCGGCCGGCGTCCCGACCGGTGCGCGTGGCCCCGTCGTATGACCCGTGGTACTGACCGACGACCCGCGGCAGGCGGGGATCGGCGGCGTCGTATCCGGCTTCGAGCATGTGCTCCATGCCGTAGACCTGCGTGCAGATGATGAGCGTGCGCGGACCCCACTCGGCGAGCAGTGCCCGCAGCTTGTCGACCGCGATCTTGCGCAGGTCGAAGCGCTTCCGATACCGCCGCATGCGCTCCCGGTCCTTCTTGTCCGCGTCGGAGCGGATGGTCCAGTCCGGCGGCGGAGGCTCGGGCATGAGCGTGCGCACCGTGATGCCGGCGGAGCGCTCGACGACCTGACCGTGACCTTCCGGCGGCGGCGAGACCCCGACGAGCTCGGTGGCGTATCCCCGGGCGTGGAACCCGTCGGCCATCGTGCTGATGAAGCGTCCGACACCGCCGAGGCGGTCGACGTCGTTGGCCATGAGGACGATCCGATCGAACTGCGACTGCGCCATCACTGAGCTCCCCAAATCGTTGCGATCGTCTGCGCGGCTGCATCACCGGGTTCGGTGCCGGCGAAGTCCTCCCGGAAGCGGCGCCGCAGCGGCTCCGCCGCGTCGTCTCCTGCGGCCCTGATCGCCGCGACGAGTTCCTCCTGGTCGGTGACCAGCGGACCCGGATGATGGTCGCGCAGGTCGAAGTAGGTGCCGCGCGCGGAGTTCGCATAGTCGTCGAGGTCGTACGCGTAGAGGATGATCGGGCGGTCGAGACTGAGGTAGTCGAAGATGATGCTCGAGTAGTCGGAGACGAGGATGTCCGCGGCCTGGAGCACCTTTGCGGTGTCGGCGATGCCGCTGACGTCGATGACCCGACCGCGCAGGTGGGGCGGCACGGCGATGCGGTTGAGGTAGTGGGGCCGCAGCAGGATCTGATAGTCCTCACCGAGGTCGTCGACGAGCTCGGCGAGGTCGAGTTCGAGCGAGGCCTGCCCGCGGGTGCGGAACGTCGGGGCGTAGAGCACGCTCGTCTTCGCCGGGTCGAGGTCGAGGCGCGCCTTGGCCGCGGCGATCCCCGCGGCATCGCCGACGAGAACGTCGTTGCGCGGCGATCCCACCGGCAGCTGCGCACGCTCGTACCGGAACGCCGGCACGAAGGTGTCGCGGAAGTAGGCGCTGGGGATGCTGAGGAAGTCCCAGTAGCCGACTCGCCGTTCGAGGTCGGCGATGTCCTCGCGCGATCCGAACTCGAGGTTCGGCTCGTCGAAGCCCATCTTCTTGATGGGGATGCCGTGCCACGTCTGGATGTAGATCTGACCCGGGCGCTTGACGTAGCCGACGGGCAGGCTCTGGTTGTCGATGATGTACTTCGCCCGGGCGAGCGTGCGGTAGTAGTCGACGGTGTTGCGGATGACGATGTCCTCGCGGCCCGCCGCCCAGCGCTGGTTGGCCGCCGCCACGACGACGACCCTGAGGTCGGGGCGGGTGCGACGCAGCTCCGCGGCGAGCACGTGGGGCGAGTCGGACTCGGTGGTGCCCATGTGGGATTCGACGACGACGAGGCGGTCGTCGAGCTGCGCCGGTGCCTCCGCGGCGATCCGCGCGCCTTCGGCGACGAGCGCATGGGAGGGCAGGGGCACGTATCTGTCCCGCAGCGCGGTCTGACCGGTCGAGAGCATGGGTCTGATCGCCCGGCGCAGTCGCCGGCGCTGCTTGCCGATGCGGGCGAGGCGGAAGGCCAGGGTGCCGATCTCCGTGGCGTAGGGCTGATAGCGGATGTTCGCGAGCGACTCGGCGACCCCGTGAGGCTGGGTCTTCTGCTTGCTGCCGACGAATCCCTTCCTCACCCGCAGCGGGAGGAGCGTCGAGGCGGTGCCGTTCGTCAGCTCCATGCGGATGGAGATCTTCGGCCGCACGGCACGGTCGATGGCGGCGGGGAACTCGAACTCGGTGGTCCACTCCACCTCACCGTCGGCGGTGCGCTCCCAGCGCACTGGTGCCACCCATTCCCGCTGGAAGCCCCAGCGCTCCCTGATGAGCATCCGCGCAGTGAGATCGGGCCGGTCGAGCTTGGCGAACGAGTCGGGGATGCGGCCGGAGATCGTCACCCGGTTCTTCCCGTCGATGGCCACGGCGTCGACGGCGTTGTAGAACTTGAACGCGTACCACGGGATCGCGACGACCTCGGCGGCGTCGAAGGTCGCGAGCATGTGCTCACGGGAGTCGGCCGAGTAGGAGGCGAAGGTCTCCGGCTCCCACAGGCTGCGGTGCCCACCGGGCTCCCAGTCGCCGTAGAGGTCCCACGTGCCCGAGGCGATGTGGGCCATCCGAGAGACGAGGTCGACATCCTCGGCGAGGGCCGAGGCGATGAGCAGCCGGTCGTCGCGGGGCACATCGTCGTAGATCTCGGTGGGGATCGATTCGATGAGCGGCTTGAGTTCGGCGAGGAGTTCGGGCGCGAGGTTGGGCACCTGCCCGTGGGCGATGTCGTTGAGGTAGAGCCGGGCGTCGTGGCGGAGGATCTTCAGCTGCAGGCGGGCGTGGAGCGCCGGCACGCTGGCCGGGTCGGCGACCCGGAGGACTTCGGCGAGCGCGACCTTGCGATGCTGGAGGTTCCTGATGTCGTCGCGCTGGTTGGTGATCGATTTGCGGACCTTGATGGGATAGAGGTTCCACTGATAGACGAATTCGGGGATGACGCGGATGCCCTCGGCCTTCGCGAACACCTCGGCGGTGAAGATGAGGTCCTCGTAGTGGAGTTCCTCCCGGAAGCGGATGCCGTTGGCCCGCAGCATCTCCATGCGGTAGAGCTTCGCGACGGCGATCGTGTCGATGCAGAGCTCGGGGTTCTCCTCGATCGTGTCGAAGTGCTGCTCTTCCCGGTAGAGCCGGTGGTGCCAGCCGCGGAACTTCTTCTTCGCGATGTCCCGGCGCCGCGTCTTGGCCATGACGATGTCGGCTTCGCTGCGCTCCGCGGCCGTGAGCAGGTTGTACGTCGCATGGCGTTCGAGGATGTCGTCGCTGTCGAGGAACGTCAGGTACGGGGCGCTCGCGTTGTCCATTCCGATGTTGCGCGGCGCTCCCGGCCCGCCGCTGTTCTTCGGCGTCTGGAACACCCGCAGCCGCGGTTCGTCCCGGGCCAGCTCGGAGACGTGCTCGAAGGACCCGTCGGTGGAGCAGTCGTCGACGACGATGACCTCGGTGCCCTTGAGCGTCTGGTCGAGGGCGGAGCGGATCGCAGTGCCGACGTTCGCGATGTCGTTGAACATGATGATGACCACGGTGACCAGCGGTCGTCCGTCGATCCCCCAGACGGTCTCCGGTGGGGTCGTTGCGGTCGTGTCGGCGGCGCGCACCGCTGGGTGAGTCAAAGTGTTCTCCGTCGTCGTCTTCTCTATCGGTCGGGCGGGCCCGCGGCTCCGTGGGGCGGCTCAGACGACCGGGGGTCGGCCGTGGCGCGCCATGCGCAGGACACCGCGCCCTGACAGCTTCCGGTGCTGTTCGTCGTCGCTCCACGGGTCGAGCTTCCACCCGTCGCGCCACCCCTCGAACCACGGGCGCAGCTGGTCGGGCTTGTTCGCCCATTTCAGGCACTGCATGAGCGTCCACGATCCAACGTACATCCAATTGAAGGGCCACGGCAGGTTCCGCCGGGCCAGCCACACGCGGTTGCGGGCGTTCATGTAGAAGTACTCGTCGTGGCGGCTCGGATCGATGACGGGGTGGGCGACGGCGAGGTCGCCCATGTACCACACGGAGTAGCCGGCGTCCCAGACCCGCCACGCGAGTTCGATGCCCTCATGGGCATACCAGAACGGGGCCGGCCAGCCGCCGCATTCGTCGAAGGCCTTGCGCTGCATGCACACGGCGCCCTCCCACACGGAGAAGACGTTCGAGGAATGGTCGGCCTCGCCCTTCTTCAGGCGCGGAATCCAGCGCTTCGGGGAGGCCGGTCCGCCCGGCTCCTCGACGCGGGGCTGGACGAGCCCGATCTTCGGCTTCGTGCGCATCAGCTGGGCCATGCGCATGAGCGTGGTGTCATCGGGCAGCCAGGCGTCGTCGTCGAGGAAGAAGAGGAACTCCCCCTTGACGTGCGGCACCCCGGCGTTGCGTCCGGCGGGGATGCCGAGGTTCTCCGGCAGGGCGAGACGCTTGACGGCCGGCGGGATGCCTTGCGGCTCCCAGCCGTTGCCGACGCACACGATGTCGAGGTCGACGCCCTTCTGCGCGAGCAGCGAGTCGAAGCCGCGGTTGAGCTCCTCCAGTCGCTTGCCCTGCGTGAGCACGACGACGCCGAAGGTGTACTTCCGGTTCGCTTCGAAGCGCTGGGTGAGGACCCGTGAGGTGTTCGTCATGACAGCCTCTTCGACGCCATGATCGACATGAAGTGGCCGATGACGGAGAGCAGGCAGAGCGGCACGAGGATGAGCACGAGCCAGCGCTCACCGACGAGCGGGGCGGCGCCGAGCGGCACGGCGACGGCCGTGACGATGCTCGAGAGCAGGGCGAGCAGCGAGAGTTCGACCGAGTGGTAGATGCGGTGGAACGGGACGAAGCGGGCGGCGCGCTTGAGCTTCGCGGTGAAGCCGGGGTTGAGTGCGGTCGCGGACTGCGAATCGGCGAGCTTGTCGAGCCCGTTGAAGGCGCGGGACACGTGCACCATGTCGTTGAGCGCCTTGTTGAGCAGGACGAGGGAGGCGAGCATGGAGCCGGCGAGCAGGTACGGGTACGTGCCGCCGGGATCGGTGGCGAGGTTCGACCATTCGCCGACTGCGCGCGCCCCGAGCGCGAAGGCCACGAGTCCCTCGGTCGTGTAGTGGCCGACCTTGTCGAGGAAGACGCCTTTCGCGCCGCTCGTGCCGCGCCACCGCGCGACCTCGCCATCGCAGCAGTCGATGTACATCTGGACCTGCGAGAAGACGACGGCGAGGACGGCGCCCCAGATCCCGGGAATGAGCAGCGCTGCGGCGATGCACCACCCGGCGACGATCATCATCCCGGTCACGCCGTTGGCGCTGATGCGGGTGCGCACGAGGAGCATCGTGAAGTAGATGGAGAAATGCCGCAGGTAGAGTTGAGCCGTCCAGTGCTCGGCGTTCTTCCGGGTGCGGACTTCGATCGGCTGGGCCTTGGCGCGGAGTTCGGCCAGGGTCGGGTACCGTGATTGCTTCTCCGCGCTCACTCCCGACCTGCCTTCTGACTGCATCTGACCCCGACAATTCACGCCAAGTTTACCGACTGTCCAACCCCCTGGCCACTTCCGTGACCGCCGACACGACCGCGTGTTTCGCGCAGGGCGTCCTGGCTGACCCCGCCCTGCGGTGGGCGGCGACCGCTCAGCCCACCGTGAAGCTGAGGTTGCCCTTGACCGTGCGATACGGGGTGATCCGCCTCTCCGCGCCGGGCGAGTCCGCGGCCTCGTCCCCGGCCGCATCCGCGTCGACGGCGATCCGCGGGTGGTGGATCCCGTCCTGGCCCGTCCACTGCCACCACGCGTCGAGCGTCGCGCCCGCCGGCACGATCAACAGTTCCTCTCCGCTGAAGACGGCATTGCCCTGCGCATCGACCGCCGAGGCGAACGCGCAGCTCCCGTCGCGCGTGCCCAGGACGACCGCGAAGTCCTCGCCGGGGGCACGGCCCTCGACGGTGATCCGGACCCCGCCGTCGACGGCCGTCTCGGGTGCCGCGGTGAGTGCGGGGACGATCGTCTTCGGCCGGTTTTTCGCCGTCGTCCGCAGCCGCGAGAACAGCTCCGCCCAGCGCGCGGTCACGCTGTCGTCGCTGAAGGTCGCGGCCTTCGCCACGGCGGCGCGCCGCAGGTCGGCGATCGCGGCGGCGTCGGCGTCGAGGAGGCCGGTGATCGCGTCGGCCATGGCCGTGCTGTCGGCGACGAGGTACCCGTTCACCCCGGAGTCGATGATGTCGGAGGGACCGTACCTGATGTCGTAGGCCAGCGGGATGCAGCCTCTGGCCATGGCTTCGATGAGCACGACGCCCATCCCCTCGAACGAACTCGTGAGGAGGATGAAGGAGTGGTCGCGCAGCCTCTCGGCGGCCCCGTCGACGTGGCCGGCGAAGGTGACGCGGGAGCTGAGGACATCGCTGCCGGCGACGATCGCTTCGAGCTCGGCTCGCTTCTCCCCGTCGCCGATGATGTCGAGGGTCATCTCGGGTCCGACCCGGGCGACGGCGGCCAGGGCCTCGTCGATGCGCTTCTGACTCGTCAGTCGGGCGAGCACGACGCCGCGTCCCGGCGGCCGGGAATCGTTCTCCGGGGACGGGTGTCCCACCTCGTCGACGGCCGTCGAATTGGGGATGACGACGAGCGTCGGCGCGCTGCCGAAGGCGGCGGCGAAGTCAGCCCGCTGCTTCTCGGTGAGGAAGACGAGGAAGTCGTACTCGAACCAGTGCCTGAGGATCTCGATCCGGGACCGGGTGAAGGGGCCGTTGACGGACGCGGTTCCCGGGTTGAGGTGGGAATTGTGGAGGACCTGGCCGATGCGCAGATGGTCGCGCTTGTAGCGATGGAGGAACGTCGCGATGAATTTCGATTCGTTGATGAGGATCGACTCTTCGCCGCCGGTCGCGGCGTCGAGCCATGCGAAGTAGAAGTCCCTGGCGCGGGCGAACTCGGACACGCAGCGACCGTCGTGGTCGAGGAGCACGAGCCGTCTTGTGCTCCCGGTGCGGTCGTCGATGAGGAAGGTCGTGCCGTCGCGGCGCAGATGATCGACCCGATCGATCGTGCCGTCCGCGGCGAAGTATTCGATGTAGCGGTCGGTGGTGTTCGTCGACCCAGGTGCGTGCTGCGGGGGAATCCCGGCGGCGGGGCGACCGCCGAACCGGCGCAGGGCGCGCCGGTCGTAACCGGCGACCTCGTCCCACGCATTGCGCAGACGCATGCCGTCGATGAGTTCGCCCGCCTCGCGCAGTCGCTGCCGAGCCTCGGCGACGTCGAGTCGGTAGTCGAGGGTGAGCACATCGACGTCGATCCCGAGGAGGGTGACGAAGTTCCGCGACCGTCGCAGCATGACCTTGGTGAGACCCCCGTACTCCTGCGGGATCGACCAGGTGAGGTCGAAGATGCGGGTCGGAGGGGCCGAGCTCGAGGCGGTGGCGCGGCGGATACGCCGGAGCAGGCGGTTGAGTGGCATAGGTGGCGTTCCTTGGTGGTGGGGCAGGGATGCGAAGCGCCGGCTGGGACGTGTCTGCGGAATGCTACCGCATCGATCTGCGGCCGAGCCCGGTCAGCCGCTTCGCGAAGGCGCGTGCTCCGCTCGCGACGTGGAGGTTCGCCCCGCCGAGGCTGGTGGGGGTGACCTCGACGCGCAGCCCCCAGCGGCGCGCGGAGAGCACACCGGTGTCGGCGAGACCGACGCGAACCGCCCTCGTCTCTTCGGTGCCGGTGTCGGCCCGGGCGTAGACCTTGACCGTGCCGTGGGCGAGCAGCGCCTTGAGCGGGATCTCGCTGCGGAACCGCTTGACGGCGTTGGCGGCGGCGTCGGGTGAGTCGGCCGAGGTGGCGGCGACGGGCAGAAGGTCCGCCGCGAACTCGGCGATGTCCTCATCGCCGCGACGGAGGACGAACGTCAAGGCCGTGATGTCCTCTGCGGCAAGGAGAGCTGCGGCGCGCCCTTCGAGCACGAGTCGGACGCCGGTGAGCTCAGCTCGATCGACCTCGACGGCGACGAGTCGGCTGCGATTGCCGCGTCGGCTCACGGCCTCGACGAGGGCCGGGATCCCCGTGGAGAGGCTCCACACCCGTGCCCGGTTGAGGGGACTGTAGAACTCGAAGAGCCTGGAGGGCAGGCAGAATTCGTCGACGAGCTTCTTCGATTCGGCGATCCACGGCAGGCGGAACTCCACGCGCCGACCGTCGAAGCTGTCGTTGAAGCGGTTGAGGGTGACCCGTCGGAACCAGTCGGCCATGGCCTCGCGGCGCAGCTCGGGCTCCCAGGGTCCTGAGGTCAGCGGCAGGAGGCTTTCGCGGATGCCCTGCGCGTGCAGCTCGGGAGCTGTGCCGGTCTGGCTGATGTGTCCCCCGCCGTGGTCGTAGACGAAGTAGTAGCTGCGGTCGGCGAGGATCGAGACCTTCGACGCCGCGGCATAGGCGCGGAAGCAGAATTGGGCGTCTTCGAGCCTGATCCTGTGCGCGGGGAAGCGCAGATCGTGGTCATGAAGGAAGGATCGGCGGAAGAGTTTGAAGGAGTAGTTCGACCGCACGAGGCGTCGGATGTCTCCCTCGTCCTGGGTGTCGGCGAAGACGTCGGCGTGGGTGTGGCGTCCTCCCCGTCCCTCGATCGTCACGAGAACGACGTCGCTGCCCTGTGCATCGGCGTAGGAGACGGCCGTTCCCAGGCAGTCGCCGTCGAGGCGGTCGTCGGCATCGTGGAAGAACACGTAGTCGCCGCGGGCCGCGTCCAGCCCGGTGTTGCGGGGACCGCCCGCCCAGCCGGAGTTCTCCTGCCGGATGACCCGCACATTCGGATGCCGGGCGACCGCCTCGGCGAGGACCTGCGGTGTGTCATCGGTCGACCCATCGTCGATGACGATGACCTCCGTCAGTCCGTCGTCGCACGTCTGCGCTGCCGCAATGTCGACGGCGGTCCTGACGTGGGAGGGGTTGTTGAAGACGGGGATGACGATCGAAAGGCGCACCGGATCTGCTCCGGCCGTCTTCTCATTCACTGAGGGGGTTCTCCTCGCAGGGTGGGGATGAGATGAGGATTGGGGATCAGGAGTTGCTGAGCTCGGATTTGATCCTGGTCGTGGAGATCTCCGGGGTCCGCGAGAGGTAGACGACGTCGACCTTGTCCTTGAGGAAGTCGAATTCGCCTTCCCAGTCATCACCCATGACGAAGGTGTCGATGTGGTACTTGTCGACGTCGGTGGCCTTCTGCTCCCAGTTGTCCTCGGGGATGACGAGGTCGACGTAGCGGATGGCTTCGAGCATGCGCTTGCGGTCCTCGTAGGTGAAGTACGACTTCTTGCCCTTGCCGGCGTTGAATTCGTCGCTCGAGAGCGCGACGACGAGGTAGTCGCCCTGTTCCTTGGCCCGCTGCAGGAGCCGGATGTGGCCGTAGTGCAGCAGGTCGAACGTGCCATAGGTGATGACTCGACGCATGCGCGGTGCTTCCCAACTGTGATGTGGAACTCGCGCCGGGCGCCGAGCTCCGAAAGATTTGAGGAGTTCACGGCGATTTTACCAGCGTGTCACTCGGACGCTGAATTCACGCCGCCTTCTCGCAAGGAGGAGTCAGCGTCCGAAGACCGCCCGTTCGAACTCGACGACGACGTCGGCGTTGTAGGCGTCGGGGTCGAATTCGGACGGTTCGATCTCCCCGTTGAGGAACGCCCGCATCCCATCAGCAAGTGCGGAGACGTCACGGTCGACGACGAGGCCGCCGCTGCCCTCCATCGCACTTGCCGCCGACCCGAAGCGGGTGGTGACGACCGGCAGGCCGAGCACCCGTGCTTCGAGGATGACGATCGGCTGCCCCTCATAATCGCTCGAGAGCACGAAACAGTCGCCGGCGGCCATCACGGCATAGGGATTGCGCAGACGACCGGTGAACTCGACGGCTCCGGAGATGCCGAGCGAGACCGCAAGCTGCCGCAGTTCCCCGGCGAGGGGTCCGTCGCCGATGACGACGAGGCGTACGTTCGGGTCTTCGGCGCTCACCTCGGCGAACGCCCTGAGCAGACGGGCTTGGTTCTTCTCCGGCGACAGTCGCCCGACGGTCACGAATGTTCTGCCGCTGCCCTTCTCGAGCAGACCTCCGAGGAGTTCCTGTCTGGATGCTTCGGAGATCACCTCACCCAACGAGTAGAGACTGCCCAGTTGCGCCACGGCTCCGGACAGACTGCGAACATCGATCGCTTCGGTCTCGGCGTCCGCCGCTGCCGAGTGCCCGGCGCCACCGCGCACCCGCTCGCTGTCGATGACGTTGCGTGCGCTGACGAACTTCTCCGCGGCGGCATACTCGCCGAGGTTGGTCGCGTTGATCGCTCTGAGGTCAGGAGAGACCGACACGAGAGCATCGAAGTGGTGGTAGAGCTTGAAGACTCCAGTGAGGTTGTTGAAATGCGGGCGCGCACCGTCGACCTCGCGCATCGCATCGGCTTCGAGATCGTTGTGGAGCCAGACGGCTCTGCGCGCTGCGGTGCCATGCGCGACGATCCGCGCCCAGTACGAGGAGTAGCCGCTGAAATCGACGGCAGCATCGAACTCGGCGTGGCCGAAAAGTCTGCGCCATTCCCGGCTCCACAGACCAGCGTCGCGATTGCCTGCTTCAAGGTCATCGCTGGTCGACTCATCGAACTCCTGCATACTGCCGAGCAACGGCAGCTGCAGACTCCCCTGGTCGCGTATGACCTGACGGACATAGCGTGGGATGAGGGCGGCGTTGTCAAGCCGGTCGCCCTGCTTCGACCGATAGTGCAGCGTCGTGATGTCGTATTTCTCCGGGTCCAGCTGATGGAGGAGATTGAGCACCGAGGAGGTGATCCCGTTGGTGATGAGTCCGCCGAGGTAGAGCATGAGCCGAATTCGCCCGTCCTCGAATCCGCGCAGCACCCGCCGGTCCGATTCCCGACCGCCGAATACGATGTCGAGGATGCGGGCACTGGCTGCGCCGTCGTCGTGAGGTGTGAGCTCCGCAGCGAGACGCTCGTAGCGAGCTGTCGCAAGAGGAAATGCCGCAGTGTCGGACACCAGCTTTGTCACATCACTGATAAGACTCTCGACGGTCTCGGACACTGGGCCGGGCAGCTCCTCGATGCCGAAGTAGATGCCGCGCTGGGTGGCGTACTTCTGCGCGTCTGGCACATGAAAAGCGACAGGTCGACCGGTCGCCAAGAAGTCGATGAAGATGCTCGAATAGTCCGACACGAGGAGGTCGGTGAGGGCGAGGACGTCATTGGCGGGAATGTCGTTGGGAACCAGGAAGTCGGCGAGGTCTGCGTCATCGATGAGTTGATCGACGATGACTTGGTGGGCTTTGAGCAACACCGTCCAGCCCTTGTCCGCAAGTGCCGAACGCAGTGCGACAAGGGTGCTCTTGAGCCGAGCGGCATCGGATTGGGGATTGTAGAACGACTCCCCGCGCCACGTCGGCGCATAGCAGAGCACCTTCTTGCCCGCGATCTCGATCCCGTGTTCTCGCAGCTCCGTTCGGGCGCGGTTGCCTGCCTCTGGTCCGAACATCTTGTCGGTGCGCGGATAACCCTCCTCGATGATCGCGCCGCGAAAGATGTTGCGCAGCTTGTAGGCGTCGAGGTACATCGTCTCGGTCATGAACGAATTCTGCGAGAGCAGATAATCCGCCGACATGAAGTTGCGCAGGACGTTGCGTGCCCCGTCCGCACCGTTCTCGATGTCATAGCCCATCTTCTTCAACGGCGTGCCGTGCCACACGTTGAGGTAGGTCTGCTCGGGCCGTTTGATGAACTCGGCCGGAAACGTCGCGTTGTTGACGAGGAACTCGCTGGTTTCGAGAGCATCGAAGTATTTCCGCGAGCGGTGGCGGACGAAACTGACGCGTGGGTGCTTTGCGAACTCCGCTCGAATCGGTGAGTTCCACGCAGCGGTCGAGAGCACCCAGATGTGGCGATAGCTCACGTACTCGGGGGAATCGATCATGGTGCGGAACAGTGCCTCGGGATTGCAGAGTGCACCATTGCCGGCGAATGACTCCCACACCACAGTGTTCTTCTCGACAGGGCTGAGCAGGGCCTTCGCAAAGGCACGCGAGGTCAGCGCGGATGAGAGCGATCTGCGGTTTCGCTTCAACTGGCGCGACCACGTGACCCGTTCCTTGCGCAGATAGGCGGCCATCGCCGGCGGCAGAGAGTCGAGAAGCAGTCGCTTCCCCGTGGTGCGGACGTTCATGCGTTCAGACTCTCCTCGTCGTTCCACTTCTGCCGCATCATTGCGCACAGGTCGGCTGCCGAACCGTCGAACGGCAACCGTGGCTGATCTCGCCAAGATCTTAGTCGAACGAGGTCACTGAGGACGGAGGCGGGTCACCCTCGGAGTCACACGGCGGTCATTGACCGCCCAGCCACACATGACCTCATCAGTTCGTGCTGTGGTCGAGTTCGCGCCGCCGGGCGTCGATGACACGCTGTCCGGCCGCGACGAAGCGGTCGATCTGCGCTCCGGGCGCGGTGTCGCCTAGGTAGTGGCGGCTGAGTTCAGCCGCTTCACGGTCCTCGGCAGCGGCGATGAGTGCGGTCACCGAATCGACGTCTGGCTGCTGTCCTCTCCACGACACGGCACGGTCGAGCAAACCCCCTGGCAACACCTCGGCGCGGGAGTCGGTCGGAGGGATCATGATCAGCGGCTTCTGCGTCGACAGCCAGTCGAAGGCCACGGATGACATCTCTGCGAATGCGACATCAGCAACCTGCAGCTGCCACGTGACATCCGGCGTGGTATCGACGAAGCCACGGGGATGCGCGTCAACGACGGCCTGCACCGCCTCCAGTGCGCGGGCGAAGTCGCCGCGAAAGAGACCCGTGCGGGGATGCGCTCGGAAGATCACGCGATAGCCGGCGCTGAGCAGCTGTTCGACCACGGCCGCACCGGTGTCCGGAATAGAGCCGTAGGCCATGCTCGACGAGTCGCCTTCCCAGGTCGGGGCATAGAATGCGACGCGACCGGTGGGCGCCGTCGCGGCGAACGTGTGCCACACAGCGGGGATCGTCGGTGTGCGGTCGAGCTGCGGGCGGCCGACATCGATGAGCGCTTCCTCGTCGAGTCCGTGGAGGATGGACCCGATGCGGTCCCTGGCTGCCTGCCCTGCCGTGAAGACGAAGTCATAGGCCTTGAGCTGGTTGGAGATCATCGAGATCTTCTCGCTCTCTCCATGACTGAGGTGCACATGGGCGGGGACGGGAAATCTCAGCGCCTGGAAGTTCATCGTCGCCTGATTGACGTAGAAGACGATGCGCAGGCTCGGTGAGGAGAAGAACTCATCGAGCCCCTTGGTCAGGCGCGAGAATCGCACCGGAAGGTCGGTGCGCTTCGCGACCCGGCGCGCCACTCGCGGGTCGCGGACGATGATACCGAAGGGTGACGGACCCTCACCGGCCTCGACAAGGCTGTCGCGGAGCTGCTCGAACGGCCACAGCCATTGTTCGAGCTGGTAATCCGAATGAGGATCTGATCCGAAGTACGCCGCCGCAACGAACCGGTCGGCGGGGTCAGGTCGGAAGGCGTCGGGCAACCGGGCCTCTTCGACCCGGCTGCCCATCACGTCGGTGCCGACTCGCGCCGCAGTGGAGAGGAATGTCCACCCGCGGCGCAGAGTCTTCGAAGAAAGGGAGACCATGGATCCATTGTGCCTGGCGAAGATGGGTGTCCGAGTATAGTTGGCGAACAATGGCCCCCTGCTTTCGGCTGACAGCCGCCGACGTGAGAATCCGGAGTGGTCCCGATGGCACTATTCACCAGAACGCCAGACGTCACGATCGGAATCCCAGCCCACAACGCCGAGGCGCATCTGGAAAAGTGTCTGCGCAGCATCGCCGCACAGACGATCGACACCAAGCGCGTCGAGACGATCATCGTCGATGACGGGTCGACAGACGGCACAGTGGACCTGGGGAGACGACTGCTTGGGCAGCTGAAGCTGCGCGGCACTGTTCTCACCCAGGAGAATTCCGGCACACCGGCCAAGGGACGCAATGTCGCCCTTGACGAGGCCAGAGGCCGATGGATCTACTTCGTCGATGTCGACGATCACCTCGGTCCGCAAGCCCTCGACGCGATGACGAGCTTGGGGCATTCAGACAGCGCCGATGTCGTCGTCGGCAGGTACGTCGGGGTCGGACGGGGAGTCCCCAAGGTGATGTTCAAAGAGACGCTCAGCCGCACCGACGCACGCCAGACTCCACTCATTGATTCGCTCAATGTGCTCAAGATGTTTCGGACGGCTTTCGCACGCGACCTCGACTACCGGTTCAATCCCGACCTGAGAATGGCCGAGGACCACCCATTCGTGTTGTCCGCCTACGCCCGCACCGACCGCGTGGCCGTGCAGGCGGATGTCGACTGCTACTTCTGGGTTCGGCACACCACCGACTCGGGTGCGAAGGGCCATCTGACCGGACACGTCCTTCCCGTCGACGAGTTCTACGCCTACATGTTCGAGTCGTTCGGGGTGCTCGCGCATGCAGCCAGCCGCCGCCAACCCTTCGCCGAGTACCTTCACAACCGGTATTGGCACCGGTTGCTGTCGTTCGATCTCCCCACTGAGATGCGCCGCAAGCGAACGCCCGCCGATCGCGACCGTTCCATCACCGTCGCCAGACAGATCATGGAGATCGAAGGCGCAGCCGACGCTGTGAACGAGTTCAACCTCAAATCGCGATCCATGCACCGGGCGCTCGAGCTCGCCGATCGCGAGATGGTCGAATACGTCGCGCAGCTTCTCAGATAGCGCGCGTCGGAGCACCCCATCATCGCGACTGGGGACGTTGACTCCGACAGCTTCCCACCTCCCCACCCCCGTCGAGTACCTTGGGGTGAGAGACCAACCCAAGGAGATCCGATGGCACCCTCACGCCGACTTCCCACTCCCCCGCTCACCCGTCGACTCCGCGGGAATCCGGGCACGGGCCGGCTCGGGAACGCGAAACCCGCCGGCGGGAAGGCGACCACGGGCAAGGGCGGGAACCGGGGACCGGGGGCGAGCGCCTCGGCGCCGGTGCTGCTGAGCCGACAGATCGTCGACAGCCAGCCGCAGCCGGTCTCCGTGACGACCTCCTTCGCCGAGGCGCTCGCGGCCTGCGCACCCCAGGGTCCGACCCAGCCGGGCACGATCACGCAGGTCATCGTCCCGCATTCGACGCCGGAGCTGCTCGCGGAGATCGCGACGACGTGGGACCTCCACCCGGTGCTCGTCGAGGACCTCTTCCACGCCGATCAGCGGCCGAAGGTCGAACGCTACGACGACGTCCTCTTCGTCGTCCTCATCTCCGCGCTCTACGTCGACGCCGAGGAGGAGGTCGACTTCAGCGAGTTCCATCTCCTCATGAAGGGCGACGACGTCGTCATCATCTGCCAGGACGGCCGCTTCATCGACGGCATGCCGATCCCCTCGGATGTTCATGACCTCGAGGAGCATTTCTCCGACGCGGACCTCATCAGGAAATCCGACAAGGACCTGCTCTCGCTCGGCCCCGAGGCCCTCATCTACCGTCTGCTCGACGGCGTCGTCGACGGCTACTTCCCCGTCATCGACGGTCTGCAGGATGACAAGGACGGGATCGAACGCCAGGTCTTCAGCGGCGACCCCGCCGCAGCCGAGCGCATCTATCGCCTCAGCCAGGAGGTCATCGACGTCCTCCACGCCACGACCCACCTCAGTCGACTCACCCAGGCACTGAGCAACGGCGCGACGAAGTACGACATCCCCGAGGAGCTGCGCACCTATCTCAACGACGTCACGGACCACCTCACCCGGGTCCTCGCCGAGGCGGGGGAACTGCGCGAGGCCCTCTCCCAGATCCTCAGCGTCAACGCCACCCTCGTGGCCCAGCGCCAGAACGAGGACATGAAGAAGATCTCCGGTTGGGCCGCGATCCTCTTCGCCCCCTCCCTCATCGGCGCGATCTACGGGATGAACTTCGCGAACATGCCCGAACTCAACTGGAGGTTCGGCTACCCGATGGCGCTGCTCCTCATGGTCGGTCTCAGCGTCACCCTCTACACGGTCTTCCGTGTGAAGAAGTGGATGTGACCGAATCGGTGCCAACGGATCTCAGCCGTCCCCTCCGGTCGGACTTAGACTGAAGTGGCACCATCCCTTGGCAAGTCCCCTTCATGAGGAGTTGAGATGACCACCTCACCCGAATCCCAGAACTTCCCCGACCCGAACCCCTCCGCCGACACCCCGCCCAACGACGGCTACCGCAACCCGGTCGACTCGACGCGCTCCCTGCTCACCGAGCTCGGCAAGGGCGTGTTCTGGGTCGTCCTGCTCCGCGGCATCCTCGCGATCGTCTTCGGCATCCTCGTCTTCGCCGCCCCGGACGCTGTGGCCCTGGTCATCGGCATCTGGATCGGCGCGTGGCTCTTCGTCGACGGCATCCTCACCATCGTCAACGCGAACACCGCCCGCAAGGCCGGGCTGTCATGGGGGTGGGAGCTGACCGCGGGCATCATCTACATCATCGTCGGCCTCCTCATCTTCATCGCCCCGCTCGCTTTCGCCATGCTCTCCGGCGTCCTGGTGCTGTGGTTCATGGCCTTCGGCATGCTGCTGCGCGGCATCTTCAGCCTCGCCTCGAAGTCGTACCGCGGCTGGTCGAAGCTCCTCGGCGTTATCGACATCATCTTCGCGATCATCCTCATGATCGTCGTCTTCACCTCACCGGCTGCCGCCGTGACCGCACTGCTCTGGGTGATCGGCGTCTACGCGATCCTCTTCGGCATCTTCCTCATCGTCATGGCGTTCATGGCCCGCTCCCAGGCCAAGCGCGTGATGCAGGGCTGAGGACACCGCACCGCCGGCGGCCCGGACGGCAGGGACTCCCTGTCGTCCGGGCCGCTGTCATTCACACGGTGTTCACCACCGCATCCGACTGTTCGCCGTCTGCCGCCCTGACGTTCAGCTCCGCGCCATCGGAGGATCGGACGGTCGCCGTAGCGTCCGATGAATGGGCGCCTCACCTCGGACTCTGCTCCGCACACGCATTCCTCTCCGATCCGCTGCGATCGCGGCCGCACTGGGATCGGCCCTCGTCACCGCGACCGGCTGCGGTGCGAACGCGCCATCCGTCCAGAACCAGCAGGCCGCCGCGCCGATGTCGCAGCTCGCCGGGGACATGCCCGTTCCTCCGACCGGGACCAGTGGCACGGCCTCCGTCGCTGACCTGTCCTCCCCGGTGACGATCTCCCACCGCGGCGGGGCCCTCGTCTATCCGGAGGAGTCGATGGAGGGCTTCACCGCCTCGGCGCGGGACGGATTCCTCCCCGAGATGGACATCCAGTTCCTCTCCGACGGCACCCCCGTGCTCATCCACGACGACACCGCGGACCGCACACTCAACGGCGCCACCGGCCCGATCCGGGACCTCACCCGCGAACAGTGGGACGCTGCGACGATCACGCACCCGACGGGCGGGGCGCCGGCCGAAACGGTCACCCTCACCGAGCTGCTCGACGAACTCGGCGGCGAGGTCGTCCTCGTGCCCGAGATCAAGCCCGGGGCCACCTCGGCGGAGGTCGACTCCGTCCTCGACGAGTTCACCGATCGCGGACTCACCGCATCCCTCATCGTCCAGTCCTTCGACTTCGACACGGCAGAGACGATCGCCGACCGCGGGTTCACCTCGCTCTACCTCTTCGACGGCACCCTGCCGGACCAGACTCCAGAGCAGATCGCCGCTGCGGGGATTACCTGGGTGGGACCGAACAGGTCGCTGCCCGCCGACGACGTCGCCGCCCTCACCGGTGCCGGACTCCAGGTGGCCCCGTACGGGCTGAAGAACGCCGAGGATGTCGCCGAACTGCCCGACGGCGTCGCCGGCTGGTTCACCGACGACCCGTGGGACGAGTGAGACCCGGCCGCTCAGTGACCGCCCGTTCCGCGAGGTGAGCTCCGCGGCCCTGGAAGTCTGAGCGGGAGTACAGTGAGGATTCGTGAGCCCCGCGACCGATCCTGCCGAGAGTCCCTCGGACAACCGCTCCTCCCCCACGCGCCCGCCGCTGGCGGTCTCGCTGGCAGCGTTCGTCAGCAGCTTCGACCGGTTCGCGATCAGTCCTCTGCTCGTCCTCGTCGCCGCCGACCTCGGCGTCACCCTCGCCCAGGCCCTCGCCGTCGCGAGCGCGTACTACCTCGCCTACGGGGTGAGTCAGCCGCTGTGGGGGATGCTCTCGGACCGGGTCGGGCGGATCCGCCTCATGCGCGCAAGCCTCATCGCCGCGGCGCTCGTCGGCATCGTCGCGGCACTCGCGCCCACTCTCACCGTCCTCATCATCGCCCGCACTCTGGGCGGTGCGTTCTACGGCGCGATCGTCCCGACCTCGCTGACGTACGTCGGCGACACCGTCGATGAGCGGCACCGGCAGCCGGCGCTGGCCGATCTCATGGCCGCGATCGCCGTCGGCACGGCAGTCGCCACAGCCCTGGCCGGGATCATCGCCGACCTCCTCGACTGGCGGGTCGTCTTCGCGATCACCTCGGTGCTCGCGATCCTCTCCGTCCTCGGCCTCGCCCGCGCCCCCGAGGCACCCAGGACCCCGCGGGCCGGCGTGCTGACGACGATCAGGATGGCGCTGGGCAACCGGTGGGTGCTCGTCGTCATCGCCCTCGTCTTCGTCGAGGGCGCCGTCGTCCTCGGCGTCCTCACGCTCCTCGCCCCGGCCCTGCAGTCCCTCGGGGTCGGCGCGGCGATCGCCGGGCTCGCGACCGCCGCCTACGGGGTCGGCGTCATCCTCACCAGCCGCCTCATCAGACTCCTCGCCCCGCGCCTGGCGATGCCGCTGCTCATGGCCATCGGCGGCACCGCGGCGACCGTCGGCTTCACCGTCCTCGCCCTCCACCTCTCCATCGTCACCGTCATCGTCGCCGCCCTCCTCCTCGGCACGACGTGGTCGTTCCTCCACTCGTCCCTGCAGACGTGGTCGACGACGGTCCTCCCCCAGGCCCGCGGCACCGTCGTCTCCCTCTTCGCCGGCTTCCTCTTCGCCGGCAGCGCCTTCGGAGCCTGGGCCGGCGGCTACCTCGGCGAGCACGGGGAATGGTCTCTGCTCTTCACCCTCACCGCGGGCATCGCCCTCGTCCTCACCGCGGTCGTCGTCATCGTCCGCCGCACCTACGAAGGCCCCCGCCGAGTCTGAGACTCATGCGGGGGCCTCCGTGAGGGCCGACCGGCGCCGAGGCGGTCCTGCCCTCCCAGCCCAACCGGGCTGGGACTCGGGGTTCGTCAGCGGTCGCGGACCACCTCGGCGAGGACGCGCCTGGCCGTCGTGATCCCGGTTTCGATGGCCCCGTCGACGACGACGCCGTTCCAGCCCTTCGCGTAGTCGGCACCGGCGAAGTACATCGCCGTGTCGGTGTCGGCGAAGCGCGACCAGCCGTCGATGAACTGGCCGGACTTCAGCGTCGCCCACGTCTGCCCGCTCCACTGGTCGGCCACCCAGTCGTGGCCGTCGGCGGCGAGCACGACGATGTCGTCGCGCCACTGCCGCATGATCTCCTGCACCTGGTCCGTGTCCGTGAGGTCGATGGCGGTGTGGTCGCCGCCGAAGCCGACCATGATCGTCGTGCCGTCGTCGAGGAAGTACTCGCTCTTGATCATCGCCAGCGGCCCGCCCTTCGGGGCCGTGGCGATGAACGAATGGTGGCCGTCGATCTTGATCCAGATCTTCGATCCGACGCTGTTCGTCTTCTCGTCGGCGATCTCCTGCAGCGGGGCCGGCAGGGCGGGCGAGAACTCGATCGTGTTGATCGCCCCGATCGGGGTGGTGACGATGACGGCGTCGCCCTCGACGGTCGAGCCGTCGGCAAGCGTGAGCCGGGCGCCGTTCTCATGCTCGACCTTCGTCACCGGCGCCGAGAGGTGGATGGGGCACGTGAGGTCGGCGGCGAGCGCCTCGTAGAGTCCGCGCATGCCGTTCTTCAGCTTGAACTCGAGCGTCTGCTCGTCGAGGAGGTCGAGCCGGTGGTCCGACAGCGCGGCCCAGTGCTTGGCCATGAGCGGCGAGGCGGTCTCGAGGGGACCCTGATAGGCCGCGGTCCAGTAGGAGTCGCAGAGGTCGATCTCCTCCTGCGAGAAGTCACCGTCGCGGAGGACGTCGAGGACGCCTCCCTCATCGGCGGCCCGGAACTGCTCGACGACCTCGGCGGGGCCGTCGTAGCGGTCGCTGAGGACGTGGAGCGGGTCGTGCGGGTAGGGGAAGAGCTCACGCGAGCCCTCGAAGATCTTCTTCTGCGGCCGGTCGAGCACCTCGTTCATCCGCTCCTTCGGGCCCTCGACGAGGTTGCCGTCGGTGATCCAGAACGCGCGGTCGTAGTCGGGGCTGGGGTGGATCTCCTGACCGTAGCGGGCGATCTCCGACCACACGAACGGCTGCATCCAGTGCACCCACGTGGCGCCGAGTTCGAGCGGCCGTCCGAGTCGCTCATCGGTCCAGGCGCGGCCGCCGATCCGGTCGCGAGCCTCGAAGATCTCGACCTCCACACCTGCGGTCTGCAGTTCGCGCGCTGCGATGAGGCCGGAGAATCCGGCACCGACGATGAGAATCTTCTTTGACATACCCGGGGCACTCCTTGTCTGCAGCCGACCGAGACGCCTGCCGTCATCTGGTGACCGGCACGTCCGCGCCCGGCGGATCGTCAGCAGCTGTCGCTGCCTGAGTCCATCCTCGCCGAGGTGGGGGCACCGGTCCTTGTGCGCGCGTGCACGATCCTTGCCCGAGCGTGCACGGTGCGGCTGTGTCCGGTGTCGGTGCCGGGTGTCACTGCCCGGTATTGCTGCCCGGTGTCGCTGTCCGGTGTCGGCGCCCGGTGGCGGCGCCCAGTGGCGGCGAGAGCCCTCAGTGCGGGGCCGCGAGGCCGGCGACGAGGGTGGAGAACGCGGCGAGCTCCTTCGCGGAGTCGGCCTCGCCGGTGGCGATGGCGATCGCGGCCTCCCGGATGGCGCCGACGAGCAGGGTGGCCACGGCTCCGGGCACGACGGTCTCCCGCAACAGGCCCGCGGCCTGGGCCTGTGCGAGGGTGTCGGCGATCATCGCCCGACTCGCCCCGGAGCCGATGCCACGGGACTCCCCGCCGGCGATGAAGGCCGGCCCGGAGACGTTGTAGAAGTGTCCGCTGCCGGAGTTCGCGGCGAAGTCGAACATCGCTCGGGCATGTGCGGTGAGCTCCTCGGTCCACACGCTCACTGACGCGATCTCCGTGGTCGTGCGGGCGACGATCGTCCGCCCGATCTCCGCATAGGCGGCGGAGACGAGTTCGGTGAGCCCTCCGGGGAAATGCGCGTAGACGGTCCCCCGGGACACCCCGGCCGCCGTCGCGATCCTCTCGATCGTCAGTCGGTCGAAGCCCTGCGCGTCGATGACCGCGAGCACCCCGGACACGAGGTCCTCGCGGGTCTGCGCCCGGCGCCGCTCCCGCAGGCTGGGGGCGGGGTCACCGGTGTCGGTCGCACTGTTCACGCCTTGATCCTCTCACAGCGGACGGATCGCCTCCGACCCCTGGATGGATTGCCAGTTCATGTTCTATACTCCGAGTATAACTTTGCAATCGGCCCCTGTTCGCCGCACGGCGACACCCGCAGAGCGACCGAAGGAGACATCGATGTCGAGGACGGCCCAGCCCGAACCGCGGCGCAGCACCGGCCCCTCCGCCGTGGCGGCGGGTGCGGCATCCACAGAGGCGGGTGCCGCATCCACGGCCGTCGTGGGGGCGGCAGAGCTCGCCGCGGAGGCCCTGGCCGCGTTCGGCCTGCCGGAGTCGACCGCACTGCGCCTGCTCAAGCACCGGGAGAACAGCGTCTTCGGGCTCGAGCACGCGGGCACGTCCTACGTCCTCCGGGTCCACCGGCAGGGCTATCACAGCGATGCCGAGCTCGCACGGGAACTCGAGTTCGTCGGCAGCCTCGCCGGCCGCGGCGTCCCGGTGCCGCGGTTCGTGCCGGTCTCCGATGCACAGAGCTTCGTCCACGTCGGTCACGACCACCGCCTCGGCGTCCATCAGGTCGATCTCCAGCTCCACATCGCCAACGACGGGAACTTCGGTGACGAGCAGACGGCCTTCGACGGGACCGCGACACACGAACCGGAGGACTTCGACCGCCTCGGCGAGCTCATCGGAGACGTCCACGACGCCACCATGACCTCCGGGTTCGCCGTCGACGACGACCGTCCGCGCTGGGATGCCGACGGTCTCGTCGGGGAGGCCGCGCTGTGGGGCGCCCCGCTGAGGGTGCGCGAACTGCACGCGCCGGAGAACTCCGCAGCGCTCGCCACGCTCACCGAGGCGATCGCCGACATCCGCACGGTCCTCGCCGACTACGGCGTCGGGCCGCAGCGGTTCGGGCCGATCCACGCCGACCTCACCCCGGAGAACGTGCTGCGCACGACCTCTGGTCTCGTCCTCATCGACTTCGACGATTTCGCCGCCGGCTGGCACCTCTTCGACCTCGCGACCGCCCTCTACTTCTTCACCCGCCATCCGCGGGCCGCGGAGTACCAGGCCGCGCTCTTCGCCGGCTACCAGCGCCGACGCCCACTCGATGCCGCGGACTTCGCGGCGTTCCCGGCCCTCCTCGTCGCCCGCGGCCTCACCTACCTCGGGTGGGCCGCCGATCGCCGCGGCGAGCCGGCCGCGGAGTTCCACATCCACACCGTCCTCCCCCACCTCGTCGACCTCGCCGCCGCGTTCGTCGCCGACCGACGCTCCGGAGCCCACCGATGACCGACCTCCTCACCCGCCGCCACGCCACCCTGGGGCCGTACTCACCGCTGTTCTACGACGAACCGCTCGAGTTCGTCTCGGCCAAGGGGGTGTGGTTCACCGATGTCCACGGCCAGCGGTACCTCGACGCGTATAACAACGTCCCCCACGTCGGGCACGCCAACGATCGCGTCGTCGACGCCCTGTGCCAGCAGGCGCGCACGCTCAACGTCCACACCCGCTATCTCAACGCCCGCGTCGTCGACTACGCGGAGGCGCTGCTGGCGACCTTCGAGGATCGGCTCGAGCGGGTGTTCTTCGGCAATTCGGGGTCCGAGGCCAACGAGCTCGCCCTGCGGATCAGCCGCCAGCTGACCGGGGTGACGGGCCTCATCGTCTCCGATTTCAGCTATCACGGCACGACGATCGCGCTGGCGGAGATGACGACGGGGCTGAAGACGCAGGAGGGACTCGGCCCGCACGTGCGCACCCTGCGCATCCCCGACCTCGACACCGATGAGCGCGGTCCCGACGAGGTGCTCGCCGCGACACTCGCTGACCTCGACGCCGCGATCGCCTCGCTCCAGGAGGCCGGATACGGGGTGTCGGCGTGCCTCTTCGACTGGCTGTTCTCGACCGAGGGGATGCCGCGTCTGCCCGAGGGGCTCGTGACCGGGATCGCCGAGCGGGTGCGGGCCGCGGGCGGAATGGTCATCGCCGACGAGGTGCAGTCGGGTTTCGGGCGCACCGGCACCCACATGTGGGGGTACCAGCGGGTCGGTCTCGTCCCCGACCTCGTCACCCTGGGCAAGCCGATCGGCAACGGCCATCCGATGTCGGCCGTCATCACCACCGCCGAGGTGATGGATGCGTTCGGTCCCCGCAACGAGTTCTTCAACACCTTCGCCGGCAACCCTGTGTCCGCGGCGGTCGGGCAGGCCGTGCTCGAGGAGATGGCGGAGAAGGAGCTCATGGAGCGCGCCCGCATCCTCGGCGCCGAGGCGAAGGTCCGGCTCGAGGAGTACGCGGACCAGTACGATTTCATCCGCACCGCGCGGGGCGCGGGCATGTTCCTCGGCCTCGACTTCGCCGTCGACGGCACACCTGCCCCCGACCTGACGAAGCAGGTCGTCGAGGCGATGAAGGCCAAGCACGTCGTCATCTCCCGCATCGGTCGTGACGACAACGTCCTCAAGGTTCGCCCGCCGCTCGCGTTCAGCGCGGCGGAGCTGCCCCTGCTGCTCGACGCCTTGGGCGAGTCCCTCGCCGAGGTGGAGGTGTGAGCACCCCTCACCATGGGTTGGCGAGCTGCCACTGCTTCCGCCAATAGCTGTCGCCGACGTAGTGCGACTTCCCCGGCCGGCAGCCGCGCAGACTCGCGTTCGCACCGAGCCACGCGCGCACCGTGGGACCCGCCTCGTCCATCCGCCCTGCCCAGTCGTCGAGGACGAGGAGCAGCGTCGCCCCGTCATCGGCGGTGAGCAGACACGAGTAGCGCGGCAGTCCGGCCGTGTTCTGCGAATGAGTGTAGGCGACGGTGTCGCACCCGGTCGTGAGGGAGAAGCGGATGTACTCCCCCGACACCGCTGAGCACAGCGCCTTGAAGTCCTGGTAGTCAGTGAGCCACTCCGGCACCCGATATTCGTTCATGCGTTCTATTATGCGCTCAGGGACTGACACCGACCAGAGTGCCCTCGGCCGGGGCCGGCACCACGCCCCCGACGAGCGACAGATGGCGGACGACGACCGGGAAATCCGCCGCAATCGGCGGTTGTCGCCCCCGGGCTCCGCCGTGGATCGTGGATGGTGAGAGCATCACCGAACATGAAGAGAGGCACTGATGAAGGCTGCGCGACTCCACGGACGCGAAGATCTGCGCATCGAGGACATCCCCGAACCGACCGTCGGCCCCGGCCAGGTCAAGCTCCGCAACGCCTACGTCGGCGTGTGCGGCAGCGACGTCCACCTCTACCTCAACCCCGAGGCCTCACCGATCGACCTCTTCTCCCCGCACCCGGTTACCGGCGCCCAGCTTCCCCAGCCGATGGGCCATGAGTTCTCCGGGACCGTCGTCGAGGTGGGTCCCGGTGTCGAGGACATCACCGTCGGTGACCACGGGGCGGTGTTCCCCATCGCCTACAGCTGCGGCGAATGCATCGCCTGCCGGCGCGGGGCACCGACGAGCTGCCGGCTCATGGCCTCGCTCGGGGCCAACGCCGACGGCGGCGGCATGGCCGAGTACGTCACCGTCTCCGCATCGCAGTTCCACCGCGTGCCCGAGTCCGTCGACCTGCAGACAGCGGCACTCGTCGAACCGATGGCCGTGGCGTGGCACGGTGCCGCCCGGAGCCGGGCCGGTGCCGGCGACGTCGTCCTCATCGCCGGAGCCGGACCGATCGGCATCGGAGCGTGGTACGCCTTCCGCGCACGTGGGGTGAAGGATGTGCTCGTCTCCGAGCCGAGCCCCGAGCGCCGACAGAAGATCGCCGCCCTCGGGGCCACGGTCATCGACCCGACGACGGAGGACCTCCACGCCATCGTCGCCGACCGCACCGACGGCGACGGAGTCGATGTGTTCTACGACGCCGCCGGCGTCCCTGCCGCACTGTCGACCGGACTGGCCGAGCTCGCCCCGGGCGGCCGCGTCGTCCTCCAGTCGCCGCACGAGCACGGGTTCGAGATCCAGCCGAGCGCATTGATGATGGGCGAGACCGAACTCATCGGCGCAGTCGGCTACACCGCCGAGGAGTTCGACGAGGTCATCGCGCGCATGGAGTCAGGCGACTACGACACGACCGGCTGGGTCGAGGAGATGGCCCTCGACGACGTCGTCACCGCGATCGACACCCTGCGCACCGGCGCGGGCACGAAGATCACCCTGCGGGTGGGTGAAGCCGACTCCTGACTCAGGCGACGTCGCTCAGGCGATGTCCGCGACCTCGCCGAGCAGCGGCTCCTTCCCGCTCTTCGCCGCCTCGACGAGCAGCGCATGATCGGCGGTGACCACCTCGGCGTACTTCTCCGCCCACGCCGCCACGGCGTTCGCGAACGAATCCGAGGTCCCGAGGTACCCTGCGACAAGGCGGGCCTGCGGAGACTGAGAATGCGCGCGGGCCAGCACCTCACCGCACAGCCGGGAATAGCCGTCGAACTGGGTCGCATCGAGTTCGGCGAGGTCGTAGCTGCCCTTCATGTCGCGGAACTGCCGCCAGTAGTAGTCGCGTCCCTCATACGTCGTCCAGCCGAGGAACGGATCGGAGACGGACTGGAGCACGAGCTGCGAGCGGACGACGCGCTCCCCCTCCGATGACAGACGCTGCCCCTCCGGGTGGGAGGAGAATCTCGGCAGACCGCCGAACGCCGAGACCACCGACTCCTGCGCCTCCTTGACCTGGAGCAGCAGCGATTCGCCGTCGGGGCCGGTGAGGAGGACGAGGAAGCAGCGGGTGCCGACACTGCCGACGCCCACGACCCTGAGCACCGAATCGGCCACCCCGTACTGCCTGAGCAGCACGGCCACATCGGTGCGCGCCGTCTGCCGGTACTCCGCGAAGATCCCGGCGACATCGATGCCCTGTTCGTCGAAGTGCCTCGTCAGCGGGGGCTGGTCGACGATCCGCAGGCCCGAGGACGATGTCTCCGTCGCGAACTTCTGCAGCGCTTTCTCACCGGTGCGGCTGCGGGCCTTCTTCATCGCCTTCGTCGTCGCCTTGCGATGCCCCTTGCCGCTGATCGCCTGGAGCATCGTGTCCGAATCGACGATCGCGTAGAAGCGGTCGAGCGCGGTCACCGCCATGAGTGCGGCCAGCCGATCCTGGTATCCCCGCACCGCGGCGAAGGCCGCCGATCGCCCGACGTCATCGCCGAGCCCGTGGACCTGAGCGCTGAGGAACGCCGAGGCGGCGAGGCGTTTGACATCCCATTCGAACGGGGCGAACTCCGCCTCGTCGAAATCGTTGAGGTCGAAGATGAGGGAGCGCTCGCGGGACGCGAAGAAGCCGAAGTTCCCGACATGTGCGTCCGCGCTCGAGAGCACGAAGGGACCGGTCGTCGTCCCGGCGGCGAGATCGATGGCCATCTGCGCAGCCGCCCCGCGGTAGTAGCTGAACGGCGATTCGGCGAGCCGCTGGGTGCGGATGCCGAGGAGTTCGGGCAGCCGTGACTCGTTCTGCCGGCAGATCACTCCCACCGGGTCGCGGTCGGGCGGCAGCAGCAGCTCGGCGTGGCGTGAGCGCGGTGTGTCCTTGCGCAGGGCTCTGCCGTCGGACTGGTCCATGTCATCACCCTCGCTCTCACCGCGTCGGCCCGGCGCCGATTCGTCCCCTCATCGTAGTGCGACAGAGCCGATCTCCGCGGCGGCGAGCCTGCCTTTTCAGCGCCGTCCTCAGGCGATGCGCTCGGGGTGGGAGTAGACGTTGAAGCGGCCCTTGCGGTTGAAGCCGATGACGGTGACGCCGCTCGTCTTCCCGAAGTCGACGGCGAGTGCCGAGGGGGCGCTGACGGCCGACATCATCGGGATTCCGGCCATCGCGGACTTCTGCACGAGTTCGAACGACGCCCGGGCTGAGACCTGGAGGACCGTGCGCGAGAGCGGCAGTCCGCGCTCGGCCATCGCCCAGCCGATGACCTTGTCGACGGCATTGTGCCGGCCGACGTCCTCGCGGACGACGAGGAGTTCGGGTTCGGCCCCGGGGTCGTCGCCGACGGCGAAGAGCGCGGCGGCGTGGACTCCCCCGGTCTTGTCGAAGACCACCTGCCCTGCGCGCAGTCGGTCGGGCAGCTCACCGATCCGGGCAGGGGTGAGCAGCGGAGGGAAGACGATCTCTCCGTCCTCGTCAAGACGCGGGGCGTCGATCCCGCCGAGGCCGTCGGCGGGCACGAGCGGATACGCCGACTCCTTCGTCACCGCATCGATCGCGGCCGTGCCGCAGATCCCGCAGGAGGACGAGGTGTAGACCGAGCGGGCCGGTGCCGTGGCGGCATCCCAGACCCCGGGTCGCAGGCGCACGCCGGCGACGTTGTAGTTCCGAGAGCCGTCGGGGGCGAGCCCTGTCGAGAAGTCGATCTCGGCGATGTCGTCCATCGACTCGACGATGCCCTCGGAGAGCAGGTAGCCGGAGACGAGTTCGACGTCGTTGCCGGGCGTGCGCATCGTCACGGAGAACTGCTCGCCGTTGAGGTTGACCTCGAGCGGCTCCTCCCCGGCGAGCGAGTCCGGTCCGGCTTTGATCTCACCGGTCGCGTCGAAGCGGTGGACGCGGGCGCGGACGGCCTTGCGCTGCTGCACGGCTCAGACCCGCGGTCCGTGGTCGGTCGTGTCCTCGACCGAGGTCTGGATGTGTTCGAGGAGGTCGTCGATGACGGTGATGCCGTCCCTCACCCCGCCCTTCGAACCGGGGAGGTTGATGACGAAGCTGCGTCCGCGCACACCGGCCACGCCGCGGCTCATCACCGCCGACGACGTCGACTCGAGGCCTTTGCGCCACATCGCGTAGATGAGTCCCGGCGACTGCCGCTCGAGGAGTTCGGCGGTGAACTCGGGTGTCCGGTCGTCGGGTGCGAGCCCGGTGCCGCCGCTGGTGACGATGACGCGTGGACGCTCCTCCGCGGGGGTGTCGACGAGCAGCGTCCGCAGAGCCTGCCCGACCGGTTCGCCGTCGCGGACGACGATCGCGTCGGGACAGTCGTAGCCGCGACCGCGCAGCCACTCGACGAGGAGCGGGCCAGTCGTATCCGCCGCCTCTCCCCTGGCCGCCGAGGTCGAGGCGATGATGACAGCGGCAGAGCGTCCTGCGCCGAGGCGGTCGGTCGTGGTCTCGCTCGTCGTCATTGCCCGTCTCCTCACTGGTCCATCGCTGGGTTCGCCACCATTCTTCCACGCCGCCCTGCCGTGCGCGCGAGTCCCGGTCGGAACTCGACCTGCCGCGCTCCTGTCCGATCGTCCGCCCCGTCGGCGACAGGCCGACATGATGGTCAGTAGAGTGAGAGTGAGTCGCCGCGGCGCCCGAGGCCCGGTGTGTCGAACGAGGAGCCGCGATGGACGACCTGACGCTGAGCACGCTCACCTGGCTGCGCATGGTGCGCTTCGTCCAGAACAGCAATCAGCTCTCCAACGACCACCTGAAGCAGTTCGACCTCACGGTCGGACAGTTCGAGGCGCTCGCGAACATCCGCGCCTATCAGCCGATCACCCAGTCCGACCTCGCCGAGCGCCTCACGGTCAGCGGCGGCGGGATCTCCCGGATGCTCACCCGCCTCGAACGCGACGGCCTCATCGCCCGGCGCCAGGACTGGAAGACGAAGTACATCTCGCTCACCGACAAGGGACGAGCGCTCCTCGAAGAGGCGTTCCCCAGCCAGCTCGCCCTCCAGTCCTCGATGTTCGACGACGCCCTGAGCGAATCCGAGCGCATCGAGCTCCATGCGCTGATGAAGAAGCTCTACGAACGCAGCGTCGCACGCCGCAGCGCGCTGCCGGAGACTCCTGGGGAATAATCCCCCGCACTCCTCAGTTGACATGACAAACGAGAATGTCATCGTCACTCAAGGAGACACCGTGCCCGAGTCCCAGAACCTCATGAAGGAGCTGAACTTCGACCCCAGCCAGGGCCTGCAGTTCGGCATGTACACCCTCGGCGACCACCTGCCGAACCCCGCCGACGGGTCGCGCGTGAGCGCCGGCGAGCGCATCCGCGAGTTCGTCGCCTACGCCACGGCCGCAGAGGAAGCCGGTTTCGACTTCTTCAGCGTCGGCGAGAGCCACCAGGAGTACTTCGCCTCGCAGGCCCACGCCGTCATCCTCGGCGCGATCGCCCAGGCGACGTCGTCGATCCGCGTCGGCAGCACCTCGACGATCCTCTCGACCTCGGACCCGGTCCGGGTGTTCGAGAACTTCGCAACGATCGACCACCTCTCCGGCGGTCGTGCCGAACTCGTCGCCGGCCGCGCCTCACGGGTGGGACTCTTCGAGCTCCTCGGCTATGATCTGCGCGACTACGAGGAGCTCTTCGAGGAGAAGTTCGACCTCCTCCTCCAGATCGCCCGCAAGGAGTCGCTGACGTGGAACGGGCAGTATCGTGCCCCGCTCACCGACGCCGCGGTCATCCCCCGCCCTGCGCAGGAGACGTTCCCGATCTGGCGTGCCGTCGGCGGTGCGCCGACGAGCGCGATCAAGGCCGGCCTCGCCGGCGTCCCCATGGTCATGGCCCATCTCGGCGGGACCACCTCGGTGTTCAAGACGACCATCGATGCCTACCGCGAAGGCGCCCGCCATGCCGGATACGACCCGGCGACCCTCCCGATCGCCACGGCCGGGTTCCTCTACACGGCACCGTCGTCGCAGGATGCCCTCAAGGAGCTCTACCCGCACGTCAACGAGGGGATGCGCCGGGTCAACGGGCAGGGCATGCCCAAGCAGCTCTTCGCCCAGAGCGTCGATCCGCGCAGCATCGTCAACATCGGCAGCCCGCAGGAGATCATCGAGAAGATCCTCCACCAGCACGAGGTCTTCGGCCACCAGCGCTTCCTCGGTCAGATCGACTTCGGCGGGATCCCGTTCGACCGCGTGATGAAGCAGATCGAGACGATCGGCTCGGAGATCATCCCCGCCGTGAAGAAGTACACTGCGCAGCCGGCCGCCGATTCCGACGGCACCAGCGCGCCGGCCGAGCCGACCTCGGGCGACGGCGAGACCGCGGGCACGAAGAGTGAGGAGCTCGTCTGATGAGAATCGTCGTCCTCTCCGGCTCGAACGTCGGGACGAAGACCCGCACGGTCATGGAGTACGTCACGCAGGCGGTGATGAGCTTCGACCCGGACGTCGAGGTCACGCTCATCGACCTCGCCGAGGCGGACATGGTCTTCAGCGACGGCCGGAACTTCACGGAGTACTCCGGGGACACCGGTCGGATCACCCGGACGCTCATGGATGCCGATGCGATCATCATCGGCACCCCGATATTCCAGGCCTCGATCCCGGCGACCCTGAAGAACGTCTTCGATCTGCTGCCGACGAGCGCCTTCCGCGACAAGGTCGTGGGCATGGTCGCGACCGCCGGTTCGCCGAAGCACTTCCTCATCCCCGCCCAGCAGCTGACTCCGATCCTCACGTACATGAAGGCGCAGGTCGTCCAGCCCTACGTGTTCGTCGAGGAGAAGGATCTCCATCGCAACCAGATCGTCAGCAGCGACATCACCCAGCGCCTCGACCGCCTCGTCGAGGACACCGTGGTGCTCACCCGCACGTACACCGCGATCCGCGAGGAGAGGGAAGCCGCCTACGGCTTCTGAGCCAGCATCGTCACTGAGTGCATTGCGACAATGCGCCTGGTTCGTCAAGCGAATCCCGGAGAGCAGAATCCGCTCTCCGGGATTCGTCGCACCTGCCCGCATCAGTGCTGGTGAGAGCCGAGATTCACGGGGGTTTGCCGAAGTCCGCCCAGGGTCCTGCCAAGCTCCGTGAATAGGGTTCTGGTTGTCATTTCAACTCACATGGAGGACAACATGTACGCCACCACCGGACTGCCGACACTTGCCCGCGACGTCATTGCCCTCATTGCCCGCATCGGGCTCGGAGTCATCCTCATGGCCCACGGCTGGCAGAAGTTCAGCGAATGGACCATCGCCGGAACAACCGCCTCGTTCTCGCAGATGGGAGTGCCCCTCCCCGAGGTGGCCGCCCCGTTCGCGACCTTCGTCGAACTCATCGGCGGCGCCCTGCTCATCCTCGGCGCCTTCACTCCGATCGTTGCGGTGCTCATCGCCGCGAACCTCCTCGGAGCCCTCGTCATCGTCCACTTCATCCCCGCCCCGTTCGTCAGCGAGGGCGGCTGGGAGCTCGTCGCCGCACTGTCCGCCGGAGCGCTTCTCATCGCCGCGATGGGACCCGGACGCTTCAGCGTCGACCGCTTCCTCTTCAGCGGCTCGAAGAAGAAGTCGGCATCGCGCGGTGCCCGCACCAGCGGTGTGCGCTCGGTCGCGACAGCCTGACTGGTCGCGACTGCCTGACTGGTCGCGACGGCCTGCGTCGTCACTGCCGGTCTGCGCGACAGGACAGCCGGACTGAGAGCACCGAGGGCCGCTCGTCCCACCTGGGGCGAGCGGCCCTCGTCGCATTCCCCGCTCGACATCCTCCGGCCCGGCCACCTCGGCGCAGTCGTCCCTCCTCTGCCAAACGCCGCGATCTTCGCTAGACTGGAGGTGACGCGGCGATCGGGACGACCCGGTCGCTGTCCTACGCGATGAGGACGGCCTCGTAGAACTGGATCAGACCGTCATGAATGCCGTACTCCGCAGCATCATCACCCCCGCAGCCGTCATTCGGCTCGTCCTCGGCTGGGGCGCTGTCGTCGCCCTCTCCCTCTTCGGCTCCCTCCTCGAGGCCCCCGCCCCAGCGCCGCTGCTCATCACCGCGCTCGTCGTCATCATCGGCGTCATCCTGCTCTGCGCGTTCGGGGTCGTCCACGAAGCCGAACATCTGGCGCACCGCCTCGGCGATCCCTACGGCTCGCTCGTCCTCACCCTCTCGATCGTCCTCATCGAGGTCATCCTCATCGCCGCGGTCCTCCTCGGTCCCGGCGACCATGCGACGATCGCCCGCGACTCCGTCATGGCCGTGTCGATGATCATCCTCGGCGCCGTCGTCGGCATCTGTGTGCTCGTCGGCGGCCTGCGGCACGGGGACATGGAGCACAACCGGACAGGCACCTCGGCGTACCTCAGCCTGATCGTCGTCCTCTCTGCGCTCGCGTTCGCGCTGCCCGCCGTCATCGGCGAGGACGGAAGCTATCTGCCGTGGCAGGAGATCCCGATCATCGTGCTGACGATCGCCATCTACGTCTTCTTCCTCGTCCGCCAGATGGGTGCGCAGGCCGATGACTTCCGCGAGGTCGACCCGCGGCTCGTTCCCGCCGGGACGGCTCAGGTCGAGACGACGCAGGCCGGGACGGCGCAGCTCGAGACGGCGGAGGTCGGTTCGGTGCCCACCGGCACGGCGCAGGCCCCCGCCCCGGCAGGCACAGGGCACGCCGGCACGGCGCACGCCCCAGCACACCCGGGCATCCTCGAGATCATCGCGACCCACCGCGTCGAGATCGTCGCTCGCCTCACCCTCCTCGTCATCACCGTCTTGCCCATCGTCCTCCTCTCCCATGACATGGCCGCGCTGCTCGATGACGGGCTCAGCCGCCTCGGCGCCCCGACCGCCCTGTCGGGCATCGTCATCGCGATGATCGTCTTCCTGCCCGAGACGATCACCGCCATCCGCGCCGCCTGGCAGGGCGAAGTGCAGCGGGTGAGCAACCTCTGCCACGGCGCGCTCGTGTCGACCGTCGGACTGACGATCCCCGTCGTCCTCGTCATCGGCCTCCTCACCGGCCAGCAGATCGTCCTCGCCGAGGGCCCGGCGAACCTCCTCTTGCTCGGCGTCGTCATCCTCCTGTCGGTGGCGACATTCGCCGCACGGAAGGTCACCGCCGTCCACGGGGCGGCACTGCTCATCGTCTTCGCCGCCTACGGGATCAGCGTGTTCTCGTAAGTGTCGTCGCCGAGGCGGCAGGTCCTCCACGGCCCGCCGCCGACTCCGAGGCGACGACTCCTGCTCAGCCCGCCGGCGCAGTTCTGTCCCGGTCCGACCACAAGATCGCCGACCCGTCGCCCTGATGGGCCGATCCGTGGCAGGCTGAAGACACCCGACCCCACCGCCGATCGAGACTGAGAGGAGGGCGAGGATGCGCCACGACACCGAGCGCTCGGTCACGCACGCCTTCCTCGACGCTCCCGTGCCCGCACACTGGCAGGCCGTCGTCAGGCAACTGAACTCCAGTCCGTTCACGCACCTGAGCAGGGACGACATCCTCGCCGAGGCGACCGGCCTCCTCATCGTCGCCCCGTCGGCAGAGGTGGTCGCCGCCGGTCTCGGCACCCTCCTCGCCGCGCTCGATCCGGTGCCCGCCGGCTTCGTCACGGTCCGCGCCGCCGAGGAGGTCGACCCTGCCGACGTCCCCGCGGGAACGTGGGTGCTCCTCCCCCACCGAGCGGACGGATGGGTTGAAGCCGAAACCGCCTCGGCGAAGCTCCACCGAGAGTTCGTCGCGGAGAACACCGCGCGGTTGCGCGCCCGCGATGACAGCACAGGCGAATCCCCGCGCACCGTGGGCGTCGTCGTCATCGAGTACGGCATCAACCTGTGGTTCTGGGCCGAACCGCCGGCGTCCGGGGGCGATCCCGTCTGCCACGCCGGGGAGCTCATCAGCTGGGAGAGCGCGTGGACGCTCAGCGACGCCTCGACCACCGCCGGGGCGCGACCGCCGATCCTCTTCGGGCTGCCACCGGTGCTGCACCGACGACGAGCAACCGGCTGACCCCGCGGTTCACCGGGCGGTGGCGTCTGTCACCGCAGGGTCGATCCACTCGTCACCGCGGAGTCGACCCACCCGTCACCGCGGGCGATCTGTGCCCGTGGCCAACCTGACCTCCTCGACGAAGGCGAGCGCGGCGGGGCTCGGGTTGAAGTCACTCCACGCGAGGTATTCGGTGCGGGTCGGGCCGCCCGTGATTGCGACCGTGGAGAGCCCGCGCTCAGCGGGCACCACTGCCGGGGGCAGCAGCGCGATCGCGAGGTCTGCGCCGACGAGGTCGAGGATCATCTCCGCTGTCATCACCTCGAACGCGACGGTCCGCACCAGCCCGGCGGCGGCGAACGCCCGGTCGGTCTGTTCGCGACCGGGACTGCCGGCAGGGAAGTCGACGTAGGTCTCGTTCGCGATGTCGGTGAGACTGAGGCGACGCCGGCCGCCGAGGCGGTGCCCGGGACCGAGGATCGCGACGTGACGCTCCTCGGCGAGGACGAGATGGTCGGTGCCGGACGGCGTCACCGAAGCAGGCAGTCCGAGCACGGCGGCGTCGAGCTCGCCGGCGCGAATCTCCGCGATGAAGCGTCTGCTGTCTCCGGCCCGCATCGTGATGCGCACCTGCGGATGTCGGGCGTGCAGTGAGGCGAGCACCGCCGAGAGGTCGAGCGCGGTGACCGTGGGAATGACGCCGATCGACAGCGTCCCGCGGATCTCGCCGGCGGCTGCCGCGGCGGCTGCCCCGGCCCGGTCGGCGGCCTCGAGGGCGGCGCGGGCGGCGGGAATGAACGCGGCGCCGGCATCGGTGAGGTCGACGCGCCGGCTCGTGCGCGCGAAGAGCGTGACACCGAGTTCGTGTTCGAGAGCTTTGATCTGATGGCTCAGCGCCGACTGGACGACGTGACACCGTGCGGCGGCTCGCGTGAAATTGCGCTCCTCGGCGACGGCGATCGCGTAGCGCATCTGCTGAAGCTCCATGCATCTATCGTGAATCACGATCGCTGAGATGAAAAGCATGTGTTGGACTCATTGACGATTCGGGCGGAATCTGAAGACATGACCTCGACGATCTCGCCTCCGGATCCCTCGCCAACCCGGTCCCGCCTCGGCGCGACAATGGCCACCGCCGTTGCTCCTGCCGTCTGGGGCACGACCTATCTCGTCACCACCGCTTTCCTGCCCGCCGACCATCCGCTGTTCGCTGCGCTCATGCGCTCCCTGCCGGCGGGCCTCATCGGGCTGCTCATCGCCCGCCGGCTGCCGCAGGGTTCGTGGTGGTGGAAGGCGCTTGTGCTCGGGGCCCTCAACATCGGTGTGTTCTTCCCGCTCCTCTTCGTCGCCGCCGGTCGTCTGCCGGGCGGAGTCGCGGCGACCCTGGGGGCCACGCAGCCGATCCTCGTCACCGTCCTCGCTGTCGTCATCCTCGGCGAACGGCTCTCCCGCTGGCGGCTGGCCTGGGGCATCGTCGGTGTCGTCGGCGTCGGCATGGTCGTCCTCGGACCCGGGGCCGGCTTCGACCCTCTCGGTCTCCTCGCCGGCATCGGCGGGGCGGCGTCGATGGGCGTCGGCGTCGTCCTCGTCAAACGCTGGGGCCGCCCGCCCGGGCTGAGCGCGGTCGGCTTCGCCGGATGGCAGCTGACCGCAGGCGGGCTCGTCCTCCTCGTTCCGACGCTGGCCTTCGAGGGTGTGCCGGGGCGCATCGATGCTGCGGGAGTCGCCGGCTACCTCTGGCTCGGCATCGTCGGCGGCATCCTCGCCTACACGCTGTGGTTCCGCGGATTGGGCCGCCTCCCGGTGACCGCGACGGCTCTGCTCGGGCTGCTCTCACCGCTCGTGGCAGCGGGTCTCGGGGCGCTCTTCGCCGGTGAGCGCCTCACCCTGCTCCAGATCGCCGGGTTCGGTCTCGCCCTGGCCGCGCTCGCCTGCGGACAGCTCACCCCACCTCGGCGGGGACAGCCCACGTGACGACGGACCACCTCGGCGATCACGATCCGAAGGCCCTTGACTCACGGTCGTAGGCTGAGGTTATGGAGTTCAGGTATCTCGGAAACAGTGGTCTGAAGATCTCGGAGATCACGTACGGCAATTGGCTCACCCACGGTTCGCAGGTCGAGAACGACATCGCGACGAAGAGCGTCCATGCCGCCCTCGACGCCGGCATCTCGACGTTCGACACCGCCGACGTCTACGCCAACACAGCCGCCGAACAGGTCCTCGGCGATGCTCTGGCCGGGCAGCGACGGGAATCGGTCGAGATCTTCACGAAGGTCTACTTCCCGACCGGCCCGAAGGGGCACAACGACACCGGCCTGTCGCGCAAGCACATCATGGAGTCGATCAACGGATCGCTCACCCGTCTGGGCACCGACTACGTCGACCTCTACCAGGCGCACCGCTACGACTACGAGACGCCGCTGACGGAGACGATGCAGGCCTTCGCCGACATCGTCCGGGCCGGCAAGGCGCTCTACATCGGTGTGAGCGAATGGAACGCCGACCAGCTGCGGGCCGGTCACTACCTCGCCCAGGACCTCGGCATCCAGCTGATCTCGAATCAGCCGCAGTACAACATGCTGTGGCGGGTCATCGAACCGCAGGTGGTGCCGACGTCGAAGGAGCTCGGCATCTCGCAGATCGTCTGGTCGCCGATCGCCCAGGGCGTCCTCACCGGCAAGTACAAGGTCGGTCAGCCGGCCCCTGCCGGGTCGCGCGCAACTGATGACAAGGGCGGGGCAGACATGATCTCCCGCTACCTCAATGATGAGACACTCACGGCGGTCGCGAAGCTCGAGCCGATCGCCGCCGACCTCGGCCTGACGATGGCCCAGCTGGCGATCGCGTGGGTGCTCGCCAATGACAACGTCGCCACCGCTCTCGTCGGGGCGTCGCGTCCCGAGCAGATCGCATCGAACGTCGCCGCCGCCGGGGTCAAGCTCGACGCCGAGGTGCTCGATCGCATCGATGAGGCCCTCGGAGATCTCCCGGAGACGGATCCCGCGAAGACGAAGTCCCCGGAGACCCGCATCGTCTGACGCGCATCTCGAGCCGCGCCGGCGGGTCCCGAGTAGGAGGCTGAGCGAACGCTCCTGACACGCACCGGCTCGAGCGCCCGGCGCAGGGTGGCTCGAGCGGCCCGACGCGGGGTGGACGCTCCGGTGTTAATCTCCCGAGGTGGATCTGAGCTGAAGATCAGCGGATTGTCGAGCTCGATCCACCTCGGAGAGCCGAGTCGCCAGAATCAGCGCGGAGCTGACATGCGGTGAAGCAGCGGGTTGGGTTGTCACGGGGGTGGATCGGTCGACGGACCCATTGCCGCCACTGCAGCACCGTCAGGGACGCCCGTCGTCGTGGCGTGCGGCCATGCCGCTCGTCAGGCGGTGGACGAGGTTGCGAGCCTCTAGCGGTTCGAGGATCTCGATGTGGTCGGTGAACTGGATGAGCTGACGGACTCCGTCGAGCTCCTCATAGCCGACGGTGATCGTCACGGTCTCGTCC
Organism: Brevibacterium sp. 2SA; assembly: GCF_005502845.1. NCBI lineage: Bacteria > Bacillati > Actinomycetota > Actinomycetes > Micrococcales > Brevibacteriaceae > Brevibacterium > Brevibacterium sp. 2SA. Next base: position 95,982 of record NZ_SCMW01000003.1, read on the forward strand.
CACCGGCGATCGTCATCGTCACTCGGTTCGAGCCCGACACTTGGTTCGAGGCTGAGCAGGCGACTGCCGAGGATGCGACGGACCAGATCCTCAGCGGCAGCGTCGATCACGGCGGTGACGACGACAGCGTGCCGAGTCTCGAGCCGCGTGACCAAGTGATCAGCCACCTCGGCGAGGGTGACATCATCGCGGACCCGCTTGGGCTCCCCGAGCTCCCGCCATGTGTGCACCCGGGACAGGGCGAACATCCGCGGGTCGCCCTCGACATCGGCGATGAGGTACCACCGACCACCGCGCGAATAGAGACCGTAGGGATCGACGGTGTGGTCCGCGGCGTCGGACTGCCCACTCGGACGGTACCGCAGACTCAGACGCCGGCCGCGCCGCAGCGCCTCGACGAGGGGACCGGCGTCGATCGACGGCCCCGCGTCGAACCACCCCGTGGTGTCGATCGCGACGAGGTCCCCCAGCCCCGTCGTCTTCGTCATGCCCTTGTGCTCGGCACCGACCGGCCACGGCGCTCGTGTCGAGAGCTTCCGTGCGGCCGAACGGGTGGCGGCTTCGAGCCCGAGTTCGCGGGCCCGGGCGACGTCGACGCCGACGAGCCCGAGCGCTTCGGCCTCGCGGTCACTCAGCCTGGTGACGTCGATGTCCGCGCCGTAGACGAGGGAGATGCCGCCGCCTCGACCGCGTTCGGCGATGACGGGAACATCCGCCTCGGCGAGAGCATCGATGTCACGCAGGATCGTCCGCTTCGAGACATCGAACTGTTCGGCCAGGTCAGCGGCGGTCGTCTGCCTCCCGGTCTGCAGCACGGCGATGATCGCCAGCAGACGCTGCGGACGATCCATGGCAGCCTCCCGACGACTGTTCTTCGCGACCGATCGAAAGATGACATGGGCTGTCATCTATGGGTGCCACTGTAGTCGTGTCAGCACCCGGCAACCAGTGAAGGAGCCATCATGTCCACCCCGAACCTCTTCCTCATCTACGTCACCGACACCGAGGCCTCGACCGCGTTCTACTCCGACCTCTTCGGAATGGAACCGGAGATGGTCACACCGCGCTATGTCTCCTTCGAGGTCGCGCCCGGTGTCCTCTTCGCGGTGTGGAGCGGAGGCGCCGAGGCGATCGCCCGGGCAGGTGCCCGCACCGCGGAAGTCGGGCTCATGGTCCCCGGGTCCGCCGAGGCGGTCGACCGGATGTTCACCGATTGGACGGCGAAAGGCGTGTCCGTCGTCGAGGAGCCGCACGATGCGGTCTTCGGGCGCACGTTTGTCGTCGCCGACCCGGACGGCAACCTCATCCGGGTCTCCCCGGTCGACTGAGGCGCCGCGCAGCCCCTGCCCGCGGGTTCCAGTGCCCGCGGGCCGGTGCGGTGCAGGGTCTCAGCACTCAACGACCCCTGCACTCGAGCACTCGGCACTCGAGAGGCGATGGCCTACTTGTAGAAGCCCTCGCGGAGGTTGATTCCGTATTCGACCCACGCCTTGAGCGCGGCGAGCATGCCGGTCCAGCCCATCGAGTTGCCGAAGGCGCCCTCGGCTCCGCCGACCGTCGTCTTCCACGCCTTCTCCGTGATCGTCACGAGCGTGCGGGTTCCGTCATCGACCGGCGAGAACTCGAAGGTCGTCGTCGTCTTCGGCGCCGTCGTGTGCTCCGAGCCCTCCCACGCGATGACGATCTTCTCATCGGGGACGGTCTCGATGACGTCGACCGGGAAGCGCCCGGGGAAGTCAGCGAAGTCCCAGGTCACCTCGGCGCCGGGAGCGAGTCGGCCGCGGGCGCCGCCGGTCGTGAAGTACTTCGAGAGCTGCTCGGGGTCGGCCACCGCCTCATAGGTCTCATGGGGCGTCTTCGAGATGTAGCCGGTGACGGTGAAGGAGAGCTCCTCCAGCGGGGCCTGCTTGTCGTTCTGCTCATCATTCATGTGATATTTTTACCACATGTCTGGAGAGAAGGGAACAGGTTCGCGCCGAGGCGACCGCACGGAGAGCGGATCCGCCGACTCCCGCGACGACGCCGTGTTCAAGGCGCTCGCGAATCCGACCCGGCGTCGCATCCTCGACCTCCTCCGCGCCGAACCGCGGACGACCGGAGCCGTCGCCGCCGAATTTCCCGAGCTCGATCGCACGACCGTCCTCCAGCACATCCGTGTGCTCGAACATGCCGAGCTGCTCACCGGTCGCAAGGTCGGCCGGACCCGCGTGCTCGCCCTGGCTCCGCTGCCGATCAAGCGGATCCACGACCGCTGGATCGGCGACTACGCCCATGCCGCCGTCGAACTCCTCGCCTCCCTCGACACCGAGAACGAGTGACCCGGCCGCAGCACGCACTCAACCTGGCCGGTCTCGGAGTCTGCGCCAGGTCCAGGGTGAACCCTGGATTCTGCGCCAGGTCCAGGGTGATTCTGCGCCGCGGCGATGGCGAAAATCGAAGAGATAACGCCATGAACGTGGCGCAGACCTCTGGGAAGCGCCATGGATGCGGCGCTCAATCGCGCACGCAGCGACCACCTGCGCAGTCTGCTCCCTCTAGTCCCGGCCACCCGATGTGCCGGCGCGCCGCGCGGCGACGATCCATGACACGAGTCCCGCGAGCAGGAGGATTCCGGCGCAGAGGAGGAAGGTCGCGGTGTCGCCGAGGTAGGTGAACCCCACCCCGCCGATGACCCCGGCGATGCCGAGGCCGATGTCGAAGCTCATGTTCCACGCGACGCTCGCCCGCGCCGGGGTGCTCACAGCGGTGAACGCCATGACGAGGCTCGCCGACTGGAGAGTGCCGAGCCCCAGTCCGACCACCGCCATCGCCAGCCCGAGGACGACTCCCCCGCCGGTGATCGCCGTGATGATGAGGCCGCAGGCCGCCAGGCCGACGCCGGCGAGGTTGAGCCCGAGCGGCGAGCGCGCATCGGCGACGGCTCCGGCGGCGAAGCGCCCGATGACGGAGAACACCTGCATGATCCCGATGTAGATCGCCGGAGTGGCGATCCCCTCCCCTGGACCGAAGCCGACGATGAGTCCGAAGGTGACCATGCCGATGAGGAACGGCGCGAGCATGGTGAGCAGAGGAAGGATCTCGCCGAGGCGGCGCCGGCCCTGCGAGGACGCTCCGCGGTCAGCGTCAGGGCCCGAAGTCCGGGCACCGACGCCGGCACCCGAACCCCGGGCACCGCCGTCGGAGACCGCCGCCTGAGCATCAGCGTCAACAGCGCGGTGTGTGCCGGGCAGCCCGTCGTGCTCGGCGCCGGGCGGCGGGACACGTCCGGGCAGGAAGCGGATGATCGTCGGTGCCGCGAGCAGCAGGGTTCCGCACGCGATGAGGCGGAACGACCACACGGGGACGACACCGATGAGCCACAGCCCGAACGGCGCCCCGAGGGCCGCCGCGAGCGAGGTGATGCCGCCGAAGATGCCGAGCGCCTTCCCCAACCGGCGGGGCGCCACCGTCCCCGGGACCGCGGCGTTGGCGAGGACGACGAAGAGGCCGAACCCCATGCCGCCGAACACCCCGGCGAGGACGAGGCTGAGCAGCGGCTGCGTCACGATGAGGCCGCACACCTGCCCGAGCACCTGGAGTCCGAGGGCGACGAGCAGGGCCGAGCGCAGGCCGAGCCGCGCGCCCAGCCACGGGGCGAAGGGCTGGACGGCGATGACGCCGACCATCATCGTCGTCAGCACGGCACCGCCGGTCACGGTTGCGAGCCCGCCGATCGCCCCGATCGAGACCATCGTCGAATAGCTGAGGAAGAACCCGGAGAATCCGAACATCGCCGACCACACGAGCCCGAGCAGGGCCGGGGTCAGAGTGCGACGATCATCCATACTCGCACGTTACGTCATCGCCTCCCCGAGGCGGCTGCGGATCTCGCATTCGCGATGATCGGTGGTCAGCGCCCGCTGGTCTTCGCTGGTCGGACACGCACTCTGCCGGGCACTCAGCCGCCGACCGAGCACCGGCAGCGTTCATTCCGTGTTCCTCGACGTTCTGTAGAATCGCGGCATGACCTCGTCGCAGCTTCCCGACAGCCCGTCCTCCGGCCTCATCGACACGGCTTTCGTCCTCCGCTACGAGCCCCAGTACGAGCTCACCGACCTCGAGGCCGAGATCTTCGATTCGATCGCCCCGAAGGTCGTGCGCCGCGAGGGCTACAAGCGCAAGAACTTCCTCAAGGTCGTCGAGTGGAAGGCCGTCGCGGTGCTGCCGATGGCCGAGAAGCTCTCCGGCGACGACATCGACTACGTCACCGCCGTCGCCCTCGACGAGGACACCCCGAACCATCTGCGCCTGCCTTTCCTCAAGGTCCTGCCGGGGGTCGGCAATCCTCTGGCCAGCGCCCTGCTCACCGTCTTCGATCCGAAGAAGTACGCGATCCTCGATGCCCGTGCCGTCGGTGTCCTCCACGACCATGGCCTGCTCGAATCCGCCAACCCGTCGCATGTCGACTACACGGCCTACCGGAAGCTCGTGAAGTCCCTGGCCAAGGGCGCGAACTGCGCTCCCCTCGACCTCTACCGCGCTCTCGTCGCGTACTCGCGCCAGCCGAAGGGCTGAGCGTCGCCGACCTCCGTCAGCCTCAGATCGCGCCGGCCGCCGCCAGTGCCGGCACCACCCGATCCCGGGTGAGCGGGGCGAACTGGCGCTCGGCGGTGTCGGCGGGCATCGGATCGCATGGGAACCATCCGGCCGCGGCGATCTCGGCCTGATGCCGGATGTCGGTGAGGTCGAGCCCGGCGGGCACCCCGTCGTAGACGAAGACGTCGCCGATGACCCGATGGTCGGCCTCATTGGCGGCCGCTGCGGTGAACTCCCCGAGCGGCGAGAGACGAACGGGATCGAGGTCGAGTCCGAGCTCCTCGGCGATCTCCCGGATGATCGTGTCCTCCGGGGTCTCGCCCGCCTCCGGTTTGCCGCCGGGCAGCATGAACGACGTCGTCCCGGTCTTGCGGACCATGAGCAGTTCCGGGCGTTCGGGGTGGATGACGACGAGCGCGCTCACGCGGATGTCCCTCATGGTGTCCTTTCGCCGAGGCGGTGGTGTCCGGGTCAGTCCGACCAGAGGCCGGAGGCGCCTCGGCGATGGGAGCCGACGAGGTGCGTGTCCACCATACCGACGGCCTCCATGAGCGCATACATCGTGGTCGGACCGACGAAGCGGAACCCTCTGCGCTTGAGCGCCTTCGACAGTGCCGTCGATTCCGGGGAGGTCGTGGGCACCTCGGCGATCGTCTGCGGTGTCGGGGTCTGTGCGGGCCGGAAGCTCCAGATGAGCTCGCTGATCCCGCCGGAGTCCCGCAACGCGATGATCGCCCGGGCATTGCCGATGCATGCCTCGATCTTCCCGCGATGCCGGATGATGCCGGGATCGTCGAGGAGGGCTGTGACCTCGGCGTCGCCGTAGCCGGCGACGGTGTCGACATCGAAGTCGGCGAAGACCTCGCGGAACCGTTCGCGCTTCTTGAGGATCGTCAGCCACGACAGCCCCGCTTGGAAGCCCTCGAGGCTGAGGCGCTCGAAGAGCCCGGACTCATCGCGGACCGGCAGACCCCACTCGGTGTCGTAGTACTTCAGCAGCAGCGGATCCCCGTAGGCCCACGGGGTGCGCGCGAGACCGTCCTCGCCGACGACCGGGCCACCGGCCATCGTCTCCACGGCACTGGTTTCCCCGGCGCCTGTCTCCTCCCTCACGGTGCCACCGCCTCCTTGAGAATCTCCCACAGCGCTTCGACATCGCTGCGCTCCGTCGTCAGGGAGCCGATCGAGATCCGCACCATCCACCGACCGTCGAGCGTCGACGGGGACACGTACGCGCGCCCGGAGTCGTTGACCGCCCGCGCCCACTCCCGGGTGTGCGCGTCGAGGTCCTCCCCGCTCACGCCCGGCGGCTCATGGCGGATGCACACGGTCTGCAGGGGCACAGGGGCGACGACGGTCCACCCCGGTTCGGCCTCGACCTGCGCGGCGAACCAGCGGGCATTGTCCAGGTCACGGCGCAGGCGGGCGCGGATCGCCTCGGCGCCTTCGATGCGGAGCATGAACCACAGCTTGAGCGCCCGGAACCGGCGCCCCAAGGGCACACCCCAGTCGCGGAGGTTGGTCACCTCGGCGTCCCGATCGGACTGCAGGTACGAGGGATTCGTCGACATCACGGCCTCGAGATGGGCGGGATCGCGGACGAAGAACAGAGAGCAGTCGAAGGCGACGCCGAACCATTTGTGGACGTTGATGACGAGTGAATCGGCGCGGTCGATGCCCTCGGCCATACCCCTCATCTCCGGGAGGATGAGGGCGGACCCGGCCATCGCGGCATCGACGTGGAACCACAGGCCGTGTGCGGCGGCGACCTCCCCGATCGCCGCGAGCGGGTCGAGTCCCGTGGTCGTCGTCGTTCCGCACGTCGCGACGACCGCGGCGGGAACGGCACCGGCCGCACGGTCGGCGGCGACCGCCTCGGCGAGGGATTCCGGATCCATCGCGAAGTCCTCGTCGACGTCGACCCAGCGGATCTGGTCCTCCCCGAAACCGGCGAGGAGCACGGCCTTGCGGACCGAGGAGTGCGCGTACGGGCTGAGGTAGACCGTCAGCGGAGCGCTGGCCTGGGTGAGCCCGGGGCCCATCATCGCGAAGTCCGAGGCGCGTTCCCTGGCCCCGAGCATCGCGAGCAGGGTCGCCGTCGAGGCGGTGTCCTGGATGACCCCGCGGAAGTCCGCGGGCAGCCCGAAGAGGTCGCGGGCCCACCCGAGGACGACCTGCTCGACCTCCGACAGCGCCGGGGAGGCCTCCCAGGACAGCCCGAGCACCCCGAGTCCCGAACTCGCGATGTCACCGAGCACCGAGGAGAGCTCGCTGTTGGCGGGGAAGAAGTTGAAGAACCGCGGATGCTGCCAGTGCGTGAGCCCGGGCATGACGATGTCATCGAGATCCCCGAGCACTGCGGCCGGATCCTCCCCGTCCTCCGGCGCCGAGGCGGCCAGGCGAGCGGCGATGTCACCGGGAGGGACACTCGCGCGCACGGGCCGCTCATCCAGGGAGGCGCGGTAGTCGGCGATCCAGTCGATGAGGTCGTGGCCGTGCTTCCGGAACTCCTCGGGCGTCATCGTCGCACCGCCCGGTCCCTCGCGTCGGCGCCCCAGCCCGGCTCCCAGCCCATCATTCGGTGCCGCCGGTGATGTTCTCCTGCATCTGGAGGAACTCGACGTGGCGCTCGTACTTGTCGAGGACGTCGTCGATGAGCTGGTCCTTCGTGTAGCCCATGATGTCGTAGCCCTGACCGGCTCCGCCGTCGAGGTAGACCTCCATCCGATAGTAGTCCTCGGTGCCGCGCGGAACGCGGCCGCCGAAGGACGGCACGCTGACCTTGTGCGGCCACACCTGGTAGCGGAAGGGGTACTGGCCTTCGCCGTCGACCTCGAGTTCGACGAGCTCGCCGTCATCGTCGAAGCGGCCTTCGGAGTCGACGCGGCCGCAGCGGGCGGAGATGCCGCGTGAGCGCATCTCCTCGGCGATCTCCCGCATCGTCGGCAGCAGGACGGTCTGCTCGTAGTCGCGGACCTTGCTCCCGCTGGGGAACGCGAGCACGCGGGAGAGCTGCTTCTTCCACGTCTCCGATCCCCGCCCTGACCGGCGGGCCAGCGATCCCGAGAGGCTCTGCTCAACGCTGTCGACGCGGTTGCCCTCGACGCGCAGGGCCTTGTAGAGGCCGATCATGACGAGGATGACGACGAAGGCGAAGGGCAGACCCATGATGACCGTCGCACTCTGCAGCGCACCGATCCCGCCGACGATGAGCATCGCCACAGTCAGCGCGCCGGTGAGCACCGCCCAGAAGATCCGCAGTCCGGCGCGCCCGTCGTCCTGCGGTGTCGGCAGGAACGAGGAGAGGTTCGCCATGACGAGGGCCGCGGAGTCCGCCGAGGTGACGTAGAAGAGGAGAGCGGTGAGCGTCGCCAACGCGGCGACGATGATGAACGCCGGATACTGGGCGAGCAGCTCGTAGAACCCGCCCTCGGGGTTGAGCATCGTCTGCTCCCCGAATTCCCGGTTGCCGCTGCGGATGATGTCGAGTGCGGAGTTCCCGTAGATCGAGATCCACATGAAGATGTAGATGAAGGGGATCGTCAGGGTGCCGATGACGAACTGGCGGATCGTGCGGCCCCGCGAGATGCGGGCGAGGAATAGCCCGACGAACGATGCCCAGGCGATCCACCACGCCCAGAAGAACAGCGTCCAGTCCGTCATCCACGTGCCCGTGTCCTCGAACGCGAAGGTCTGGCCCACCATGTTCGGGAAGAGCCGGACGAAATCGGCGGCATTGAGGACGAACGCGTTGAGGAGGAACTTCGTGTTGCCGGCCACGAGCACCCAGATGCTCAGGGCGATCGCGGCGAAGACGTTGAGCAGGGAGAGGAACTTGATGCCCTTGTCGACGCCGGAGACGGCCGAGAGCGTGGCGACACCCACGCCGACGACGACGATGGCGATCTGCGACCCCACGGACACGGGCAGGCCGAAGATGACACCCAGTCCGACATTGACCATGACAACGCCGATGCCGAGTGACGTGGCGACACCGAAGATCGTGCCGAGGAGGGCCGCGAAGTCGACGGTGTCGCCGAGCGTGCCCTGAACCCGCTTGCCGAAGATCGGGGCGAGTGCCGAGCGGATCGCCAGCGGCATGTTCATCCGGTAGGCGAAGTAGGCGAGCGCGATGCCCATGAGGGCGTAGAGGCCCCAGCCGCTGAGCCCGTAGTGGAAGAGCGTCCAGACGGTGGCCTCACGGGCGGCGTCGACGGTCTCGGGTTCCGTGCTCGGCGGTTGCAGGTACTGCGTGACGGGTTCGGCCACGGCGAAGAACATGAGGTCGGTACTGATGCCGGCGGCGAAGAGCATGGCCGCCCACGGCAGCAGACCGAACTCGGGCTTCGAATGCTCGGGACCGAGCTTCGTCGACCCGTACCGGGAAGCGGCGAGGTAGATGACGAAGACGAGGACGATGGCGACGAGGAGGACGTAGAACCAGCCGAACCAGTCCGAGGTCCACGTCACCACAGCGCCGAGGACGGCCTGGGCATTGACGGGGGCGAAGAACGCCCACAGTGTGATGGCGAGCGTGCCGATAGCCGCCGCGATGAAGACGCGCTTGTTGACCGGTGGCAGGTTCTTCTTCGGCCTGCCCGCCGCGTCCTCGTTGGATTGCTTTGCCTGCAGTGTCATCTCTTCGCTCCCTCGTCCGGCGACCGACCGCCGCGATGTCATGGGCAACTTGGGGTTCATGGGCTTGTCGCGGGAGGACCGGTCAGGGCCCGCTGCGCAGGGGCCGCTCAGCGCTCGGCAGCCAACGATGCACGCTACCATAGCCGAATTCCCGGCCGTGGTCTCCAGCCGATGTCCTCCCATGAGACAGGTGATGGGACAGGTCGGCCCCGCGCGTCCCGGGCCTGCTCCTCAGAGTGAGACGAGCTCCTCAGAGTGAGACGAGCAGGAGGACCACCGCCATGACGACTCCCGAGCCGAGGAACGTGATGAACGTGTAGCCGAGGATGTCGCGCATCTTCAGACCCGCGATCGCGAGCACCGGCAGCGCCCAGAACGGCTGGAGCATGTTCGTCCACTGGTCGCCGTAGGACACCGCCATGATCGCGATCGACGGGTCGACGCCGAGCTGGTTGGCCGCGTCGAGCATGATCGGACCCTGCACGGCGAACTGGCCGCCGCCGGAGGGGACGAAGAAGTTGACGAGCCCCGCGGAGAGCAGCGCGAGGACACCGAAGGAGATGGGGTTGGCGATCGAGACGAACGCGTCGGAGAACACCGCGATGAGCCCGGTACCGGACATGATGCCGAGGATGCCGGCGTAGAGCGGGAACTGGAGGAGGATCTCGCCGACGTTCGACGCCGCGTCCTTGGTCAGGGCGATGAGTTCGAAGGGGTTGCGCACGAGGAGGAAGATGAGGGCGAGGAAGGACCAGTTGACGATGTCGAGGGTCAGTCCCCCGCCCTGGGCGAAGTGGATGATGAGGTAGGCGACGAGGGCGAGCCCCATGACGAGGGTGAGGATGCGGGAGGCGTCGATGCGGTCGGCGGGCGTGACGATCTCCTCGACGAGGGGGCCGCGCTCCCCCGAGGACACCGATTCGGGCATCTCGTAGACCGTGGCACCCGGCTTCGGGGCGATGAGGTAGAAGAGGATGCTGCAGACGACGATGACGCCGAGGATGGCGAGCAGATTCCACGTCGAGAAGATCGTCTCGCTCACCGGCACGATCTCACCGCCGAGGGAGTCGGCGAGGAACGAGTCCGGGGTCGCGGCGGTCAGTGGCCCCGACCCCGAATAGCCCATGTGCCAGACGACCATCCCGGAATAGCCGGCGGCGACGAGGAGCGGGAAGTGGACCTTGATGCCGCGGCGGCGGGCCTGCACGGCGACCTCCCTGGCCAGGAGCGCGCCGACGACGAGTCCGAGTCCCCACGTGATGAGGCTCGCGACGGCGGCGACGAGGAAGACGAAGACGTAGGCGAACGCCGGGGACCCGGGCACCCGGGCGAGCCGGGAGAGCAGCGCCTGGACGGGGCCGGTGTTGGCGAGGATGTGGCCGAGGAGGAGGATGAGGCACATCTGCGTCATGAACTCGAGCAGCCCGGACAGGCCGACGCCCCAGCTCGTGACGACCTCGACCGGACTCGCCCCGGTGAGGACGAAGGCGAGGACGGCGACGATGAGGGTGAGCACGATCGCGAAGGTCAGGGCCGAGGGGATCCACTGCTCGAGGACCCGGTTGATCGGTCGCATCACCCCCTTCGAGGCCGCGACGTTCTTGTGGGCAGACGGCGTCGGTGCCGACATGGGGACCTCCTGCTGGGAAAGTGCTGTGTATCACTTCAGGATACAGTGAGCGCCGTCACCGTTCGCGGGGACCCGCACACGGCGAAGGCGCCGTCCGCGGATGCGGACGACGCCTTCTGCGCCGAGTCGAACTCAGCGGCGGCGGGCTCTCAGGCCCTCCTGCCGCGGTGAGCGCTCAGCTCTCACTGGTCGCTTTTGAACACGAGCTGCTTGTTGACGAACTCGTCCATCGCCAGCGGGCCGAGCTCACGCCCGACACCGGAGCGCTTGACGCCGCCGAAGGGCAGGTACTCGCGTGAGCCCTCAGGCGCATTGATGAAGACCATGCCCGAGTCGATCTGCGCTCCGACGCGTTCGGCGCGCTCGACGTCGCCGGAGAACACGGCGGCCCCGAGGCCGAAGGGGGTGTCGTTGGCGAGTTCGACGGCCTCGTCCTCACTGCTCACCTTGTAGACGATGACGGCGGGGCCGAAGAGCTCCTCGTAGTAGCCGCGCATGCCCTTCTCGACGTCGGCGAGGACGACGGGTTCGACGTAGGCTCCTCCGCCCTCGTATTTCTTCCCGCCGGCGAGCAGGGTCGCACCCTGGCTCACGGTGTCCTGCACCTGTTCGACGAAGCGGTCGGCGGCGGCGACCGAGGACAGCGGGGACAGGCGCGAGCCCTCCTCACCGGGCACCTCAGGGGTGGCCTTCTTCGCGGCGGCGGTGATCGACTCGAGGAACTCGTCGTAGACGTCGTCCATGACGATCATCCGCTTCGGCGAGTTGCAGGCCTGACCGGTGTTGCCCATCCGGGTGTTGAAGAACGTCTTCGCGCTCTTCGCAACATCCTCGGTGTCGAGGAGGATGTAGGGGTCGGAGCCGCCGAGTTCGAGGACGACCTTCTTGAGGTTCTTGCCCGCCTCCGCGGCGACAGCGGCACCGGCGCGTTCGGAGCCGGTCAGGGACACGCCCTGGTTGCGGGGGTCGGGGAGGATGAGGTCGGCGACCTGCTCGTTGCTCGCGTAGATGTTGATGTACGCACCCTCGGGCAGGCCCGCCTCGGTGAAGATCTCCTCCATGATCGCCGCCGACCGCGGGCACTGCGGGGCATGCTTGAGCAGGATCGTGTTGCCGAGCGCGAGGTTCGGGGCGGCGAAGCGGGCGACCTGGTAGTACGGGAAGTTCCACGGCATGATGCCGAGCAGCGAGCCGACGGGCTTGCGGCGGATCCATGCGGTGCCGTCCTCGGGACCGCGCAGCGGCTCGTCGGCGAGGAACGCCTCGGCGTTGTCGGCGAAGTAGCGGTAGATCGCCGAGCTCAGCGCAACCTCGCCCTTGCCCTCGGGCACGGACTTGCCCATCTCAAGCCGGATGACCTCGGCGAGCTCCTCGGCGCGTTCGGCGTAGATCTCCGCGACCCGGGTGAGCAGGGCCGCGCGTTCGGCGACCGGGGTCTGGCTCCACTCGGTGAACGTCGTCGCCGACCGGTCGATGGCGGCCATGATCTCCGCGTCCGTGGCCGTCGGGAACTCCTCGACGACGTCTCCGGTGGCGGGGTTGGTGACGCGATACAGGGTGGACATGATGGACCTCTTCTCTGCTTCGATGTCGGGAATCGTCGGTGACCGCAGGCCCTCGCCGAGGTGGTCACCGCGTGTACGTCCCACGCTATGGCCGATCCGGGTCCGCGGCAATTCCCCTTCCCACCGAATTCCCTGGATGCTTCCTCGCCCGCGGATCGGCGCCCCCGGCCCCTGAGAACCGGCGGCGACTGCTAAGTTGGCGCTATGACCTCAGTCACAGATCTCGTCAAGCGCTACTACACGACCGTCGACGCCGGGGATCCCGTGGCCACCGCCGCACTCTTCGCCGCCGACGCCACCTACGACCGTCCCGGCTACCCGACGATGGTCGGGCAGCAGATCACGGACTTCTACCTCGGCGAGCGCGTCATCGAATCCGGTGCCCACGAACTCGCCGAGATCCTCGTCGACGGTGAGGCGGCCGCCAGCCGCGGCACCTTCGCCGGTCGTCTCAAGGACGGCTCGGAGACGACGGTGGGCTTCGCCGACTTCTTCCGCTTCGACGCCGAAGGCCTCATCAGCACCCGCACCTCGTACTTCTACGTCGGCGCCGTCTGAGCTGGTCGCACTCTCGCACACCGCGACGCACCATCGCTCGCGGCGCGCTACAGCGCCTGCCCGCGCGCTCTGAGCACGGCGCGCTGGATCCGGTCGCGCTCGGCGGCCGCGGCGGGACTCGGGGTCGTTCCATAGGCGTCCTCGACCTGCGCGAACACCGTCTCCATCGCCTCGTCGCCGAGGTCGAGCGGCAGGTCGTCGATCGCGGCGAATGCGGGGCCGATGTGGTGCATGAATCCGCGGATCCCGGCCTCTCCCCCGCCGTGGTGCATGCCTGCGAACTGGCCGACGGCCGCCCACCGCAGGCCCAGTGAGTTCCGCATCACCGCGTCGAGGTCGGCGGCGGTGACGACGCCGTTCTCGACGAGGGCGATCGCCTCCTTGAGCAGTGCGTTCTGGAGTCGGTTGCCGACGAATCCGCGGACCTCGCGGGCGAGGACGACGGGTTCGCGTCCGCAGCTGCGGTAGAACTCGACGGTGCGGGTCAGCGTCTCGGCGCTCGTGACCGGGGAAGGGACGACTTCGACGAGCGGCATGAGGTGCGGCGGATTGAAGGGGTGTCCGACGATGACCCGGGCGGCCGCCTCGGCGGGCAGGGCGCCGGCGATGTGGGAGGCGGGGATCGTCGACGACGAGGTCGCGAGCACCGCCTCGGCCGGTGCCGCCGCGGCGATCCGGGCGAAGAGCCGGGGCTTCTCGTCCGGGTCCTCGGGTCCGGACTCCTGGACGAATCCCGCCGAGGCGACCGCCTCCTCGAGCGAGTCCGCGAGGTCGACGGTGCCGGTCCGTCCGCGCGCGGCCGTCCCGCCGAGGTCCGAGCCGACGAGGTCGGGGTCGCGCTCCTCCGCGGCTGCGGCACGGGCGGCGACATCGGTGTCGACGTCGGCACGGATGCCGGCGACCACCTCGGCGAGGTCGTCCCGGGGATCGACGACCACGACGTCGTATCCCGACGCGGCGAAGAGACGAGCGAAGGAGCGGCCGATGGTGCCGGCCCCGATGACGGCGACTGTGAACGACATGGTCCCAGGCTATACCGGCACGGCAGGGGCCCTTGAGGGGGACGAAAATCTTCGCCCGTGACGGCTCTCACCGGGGCGTTCGGTGGCACAATGACACCATGGCAGCGCACCCCGGACTCAAGCCCGTCGACTCCGAGACCCTGGCCGTGGCCGAGGACGAGTTCGCGGCCGCCGCCGAGATGGCGAACGTCGAGGTCCGGGAACTCCACACTGCCGCCGAGGCGGCCGAGGCCTCGCTGCTCCTCGACGAGGTGTGGAACGTCGACCAGACCGGCACGAACGTCCTCGAACCCGGGCTCATCGTCGCCTTCGCCCATGCCGGCAACTACGTCTCGGCGGCGTACAGCCGTGACGACCCTGCGGAGATGATCGGGGTGACGATCGGATTCTTCGGCCAGCCGCTCGGCACCGTCATGCACTCGCACATCGCCGGGGTCCGGCACGAGCACATCGGGCACGGCGCGGGATCGGCGATGAAGCTCCACCAGCGGCTGTGGTGCCTGCGGCTGGGGATCACGGAGATGACGTGGACCTTCGATCCGCTCATCGCCCGCAACGCGTACTTCAACTTCCAGCGCCTCGGCGTGAGCATGGTCGAGTACCTCGAGGACTTCTACGGGCAGATGCGCGACGGCGTCAACGCCGGACAGGCCAGCGACCGGATGATGGTGTCGTGGCCGCTCGACCGCCCCGCCCGGGTGCCCGCGGTCTCCGCCGACGCCGCGTTCGCGTGCCTGCGCGCCGACGAGTCGGGTGCCCCGCTCATCTCCGAGGTGCCGCGGGAGGCCGCCGTCGTCTCCCTCGACTTCCCCTCCGACATCGAGAACCTGCGCCGCCACGACCCCGAGCTCGCGACGAGGTGGCGCCTGGCCCTGCGCGAATCGCTCACCGCCCTCGTCGCCGACGGCTGGGTCCTCGACACGTGCCTCAAGGGCGGCACGTACCTCCTCCACCACCCGTGATCCGGGGCGGACTCCTCCGCGGAGGGACTCCTCCGCGGCGAGACGCTCCCGGGCCCGAGGCTCCGCGCGCCGAGGCTCCGCGGGCCGAGTTCACCTGTCCGTCATGTTCACGCCGTTGACTGGACCGCAGACGTGCGCCGCACACTGCGGTCTGTGCGTGAGTCGATGAACAAGGAGAGCGGATGAGCACAACGGTCACGCGGCATCCGGGCACAGTGGGCGAGGTCTTCCGCGTCTTCCTGCGGCTCGGCCTCACCTCCTTCGGCGGTCCCGTCGCGCACCTCGGCTACTTCCGCGAGACCTTCGTCGCCCGCCGCCGGTGGCTGACCGACACCGCCTACGCCGATGTCGTCGCACTCTGCCAGTTCCTTCCCGGGCCGGCATCATCCCAGGTCGGCATGGCCATCGGCCTGCAGCGCGCCGGGTTCGGCGGCCTGCTCGCGGCGTGGTTCGCGTTCACCATGCCCTCGGCGATCGTGCTCGTCGCCTTCGCCTACGGGTTCGACGCGTACGGTGACGCGCTCGGCACCGGGTGGCTCGACGGTGTGAAAGCCGCTGCCGTCGCCATCGTCGCCGGCGCCGTCCTCGGGATGGGGAAGTCGCTGGCCCCGGATGCCAAGCGCGCGACGATCGCCGGTCTCGCCGCGATCATCGTCCTCCTCATCCCCTCTCCCGTCGTGCAGGTGCTGGCGATCATCGTCGGGGCCGGTCTCGGCCTGACCTGGCTGCGACCGGAGGAGGCGACAATCCGCGCCGAGGCGGCCGCGGCCGCGGAGGAGACTGCGGAGTCGGGGGCGAGCGCGCCGCCGGGATTCCGGGTGTCCGTGTCGAAGAGGGTCGGTGCCGCCGCCCTCCTCGTCTTCGCGGCCCTTCTCGTCCTCCTGCCGATCGCGACCGCCGTCACCGGTGATCCGACGCTGCGGCTCACCGACATCTTCTACCGCGCGGGTTCCCTCGTCTTCGGCGGCGGCCACGTCGTCCTGCCGCTCCTCGACACGGAGACGGTGCGCTCCGGCCTCGTCAACAGTGAGACCTTCCTCGCCGGCTACGGGGCCGCACAGGCGGTGCCCGGGCCGCTCTTCACCTTCGCGGCCTTCCTCGGAGCGTCGATGACGACGGAGCCGACGGGCCTCCTCGGTGCGACGATCGCGCTGCTGGCGATCTTCCTCCCCGCCGGGCTGCTCACCGTCGGGGCCCTGCCGTTCTGGCAGAGCCTGCACGGCTCGGTCCGCGCCCGCCGCGCCCTGCTCGGGGTCAACGCCGCCGTCGTCGGCCTCCTCGGCGCCGCCCTCTTCGATCCCGTGTTCGTCGAGGGCATCACCAGCCCGGCGACGCTGGCGATCGCCCTCGCCGCGTTCATCGCCCTGACCCGGTGGAACCTGCCCGCCTGGGCCGTCGTCCTCATCGCCGCGGCGATCGGCGCGATCGCGCTCTGAGCGCACTCGCCCCCCGATCGGCACCGCACTCGCCCCCGATCGGCTGGGATCGGGGGCGGAATCCGGGCCTCAGCCCTGCGTGAGCGCGAGGGAGAATTCGACGACGCCGGCATCCTCGACGGAGACGAAGCCGAGGTTCGGCGGTTCCACGCCGTAGTCCTGCCAGGTCACGTCGATCGCACCGACGACGGAGAGGCCGGTGTCGGCGCGGGTCGCCGTGGTCTCAGCGGTGACCTCCTGGGTCTGTCCGTTGATCTCGAGCGTGCCGGGGATCTCCACCTCGGCGCTGCCGGAGTCGCTCAGTGCCGTGAGGTCGACGGGTCCGGCGGCGGTGAATGTCGCTTCCGGGTTCGCGTTCGTGTCGATGGCCTGCCCGGAGAAGTAGTCGTCGCGCCGGGAGCTGTCGGTCGTCACGGTCCGCAGGTCGACGCTCACCGTCCCGGCCGTGAGCTGACTGCCGTCGATCGTGATGTCGCCGGTGACGTCGGGGGTGCGGCCGACGACGGTGACGTCCTCCCCGTTGAGGACCTCGTCGACCCGGTATCCGGCCTCCGATCCCTCCCCGATCGTCCACTGTCCGTCGATGCTCCCTGCCGCACCGTCGGTGCTGCCGGAGCCTGAGGCGATGTCCTCGTTGGCGAACTCCGTGGGAGCCGCGGAGTTCTGTGATGAGGTGTAGAGCTTCGTGCCGACCAGCGCGCCTGCGACGAGCACAGCGATGGCGATGAGGGCGATGATCCACACGAGGGGACGGGAGTAGAAGGGCCGGCGAGCTGCAGTGGAGTTCGTCATAGTGTCACAGTACAAACTTCAACTACAGCTCAACCAGGCCCTTCACCTGGAGAGGGACTGCACAGTCCCTGGGAGCGGATCAGGCCCCGGCGTCCTCCCAGGTCTTGCGCAGGAGCTTCTTGTCGAGCTTGCCCACCGAGGTGCGCGGCAGTTCGTCGGTGACGATGATCTCGTCGGGCAGCTGCCACTTCGCGAACCGGTCGCCGAGGACCTCGACGATCTTCTCCCGGGTCACCTCGGCGCCGTCCTCGGCGACGACATAGGCGACGGGCCGCTCCTGCCACTTCTCGTCGGGGACGCCGATGACAGCGGCCTCCTTGACGCTCGTGCAGTCGAGGATCGCGTTCTCCATGTCGATCGAGGAGATCCACTCGCCGCCGGATTTGATGACGTCCTTGAGACGGTCGGTGAGCTTGAGGTAGCCGTTGGGGTAGATGACTCCGACGTCGCCCGAGCGCCACCAGCCGTCGAGGAAGCGCTCGGAGTTGTCCGGCAGCTGGAAGTAGGACTCGGTGATCCACGGACCGCGCATGAGGACCTCGCCCATCGACTTGCCGTCGCGGGGCAGCTCCTCACCGGTGGGGTCGACGACCTTGACCTCGACGCCGATGACGGGCAGGCCCTGGTAGCGCTTGAAGTCCCAGCGCTCCTCCTCGTCCATATCGAGTCCGGGTTTGATGTGCCAGTTCGTCGTCGCCAGCGGAGTCGTCTCCGTCGCCCCGTAGCCGTGGATGACATCGGCCCCGGTGATCTCCTTGAACCCGCGCATCATCGACAGCGGCGGCTCGGAAGAGCCGGAGACGAGGCGCACTCCGCTGAGATCCGGGGGCTGCGGCATGTCCTTCATCATCGCGAGCATCGGCGCGAAGATCGCCGGTGCGCCGTTGGCGAGCGTGACCTTCTCGGCGATGAACGCCTTCGCGATCGCCCCGAACTCCTCGGCGGCGAACTTGCCGGGCAGGACGAGCTTGGCCCCGGCGGCGACGGCGTTCTGCGGGAAGCCCCAGGACAGGACGTGGAACATCGGGGTGATCGGCATGATCGTGTCGTCGAACGAGGCGCCGAGCGCGGCGAGGCCGCCCATCGTGTGGAGGTAGATCGAGCGGTGCGAGTAGTAGACGCCCTTGGGCCTGCCCGTGGTGCCGGTCGTGTAGCCGGCGTAGGCGGCGGTCTTCTCATCGACGACGGGCCAATCGTAGGTGTCGGGCTTGTCCTTGATGAGGTCCTCGTAGAAGACGACGTTCTCCAGCGTCGTCTCGATCTCGGAGGCAGGCTTGTCGGTCATGACGACCCAGCCCTTGACGTCGAGCTTCGGCGCGAGCGCCTCGGCGACGGGCAGGAGGGATTCGTCGACGAAGATCCAGTCGGACTTCGAGTGGCTGACGACGTAGGCGAGGTCCTCGGGGGCGAGTCGGAGGTTGAGCTGGAGCATCGTGGCCGCGAGCCCGGGGACGGCGAAGTAGAGCTCGAAGTGGCGGCGGGAGTTCCAGTCGAGGACGCCGACCATCGAACCGGCACCGACGCCGAGTTCCGTGAGGCCGTGGGCGAGCTGCGCCATCCGCTTGAACTCGTCGGCGTAGTTCGACCGTCCCCACGATCCGTCCGAGTTGCGGTAGACGACTTCCTGTTCGCCGAAGACCGTGGCCGCGTGCCTGATCATCGACGTGGTGTTGAGCTGGTAGCTGTCGCCGAGGGTTGACGGGATGCCAGTGAGCATGAGACTCCTTTGTTCGTTCACTCGTGGTGGGGCGTGGGGTGCGGGTGCGCTCGCCGAGGCGGTGGGCGGGTGCCGCGGCGAGTCGGCGTCACCGGCCGACGAAGCGGGGGACGCGTTTCTCGATGAAGGCCGACACCCCCTCGGCGAAGTCGCGGGTGCCGCGCAGGTACGTCTGGTCGGCCGATTCCCGGCTGAAGGCGTCGTCGAGGGAGGTCAGGCTCGCTTCGTTGATCGCCGACTTCGAACGGGAGAAGGCCAGCGGGGCGCCCTGAGCCCAGGCGATGCCGAGGTCGCGGGCGCGGGTGAGCTGCTCTCCGGCGGGCACGACCTCGCTCGCCAGTCCCCAGCTCAGGGCCTCCGGTGCCCACACCTTCTCGGCCGTCAGCGCCATCTTCATCGCCCGGTGGCGACCCGCCGAGGCGGCGACGAGGGCGGTGGCTCCGCCGTCGGGCATGAGGCCGATCTTCGCGAAGGCGAGCATGAGGTAGGAGTTCTCGCTCATCACGACGTAGTCGCAGGCCAGCGCCAGGGAGCAGCCGATCCCGGCGGCCGGCCCGGACACCGCGGCGATGGTGGGGACGGGAACGTCGATGAGCGCGCGGATGATCGCGTTCGCCTCGTCGAGGTCGAGGGTGACGTCGTCGTTGCCGCTCTGGAGATCAGCGCCGGAGCTGAAGGATCGGTCGCTGCCGGTGAGGATGATGACGCGGGAGTCGGCTGCCGCCTCGGCGATGGCAGCCCCGAGGCTGCGGAACGCTTCGGCATCGAGCGCGTTGAGGGTGTCGGGGCGGTTGATCGCGATGGTCGCGACACCGTCACGGTGATCGACGAGGACACTTGAGCTCAAGACGGCTCCTTCGCTGACGGAGATGAGTTTCCCTGCGCCAAGCTTAACGCACGTTAAGTTGATCTGGGTCACACTGCCATCGGGCGAGGAGGAATTCTCAGGTCACGGGCGGGCCACCTCAGGCGAGGGTCGCTGCCGGCTCGCCGTCCCCGGTCTCCCCCGTGGCCGCGGTGATCGCGGCGTCGAGGTCGGCCCAGAGGTCGTCGACGTGTTCGATGCCGACGCTCAGCCGCAGCAGACCTTCGGGCACCGAGCTCGGCTCCGAGGCATGGCGACGCCGGCGTTCGATGAGGGACTCGACCCCGCCGAGCGAGGTCGCCGGCGTCCACAGCCGGACCGCCTCGGCGATCGCGGTGGCCTGCTCCGCCGTGTCGACGGTGAAGGCGACGATCGCCCCGAATCCTGCCATCTGCTTACTCGCCCGTGCGTGACCGGGGTCGGCGGGCAGTCCCGGGTAGCGGACCTCGACGACGCCGGCACGGTCGCTCAGGCGCTCGGCGAGGATCTGGGCATTGGCCTGCGCGCGCTCGAGCCGGACCGACAGCGTGCGCATCCCGCGCAGTGCCAGCCACACCTCGAAGGGCCCGGCGATCGCCCCGCGCATCGACCGCTCGGTCAGCAGCAGCTCCCGAAGTGTCGGGTCGTTGGTGATCACCGCGCCGAGGACGACGTCGGAGTGCCCGGCGAGGTACTTCGTCACCGAGTGGACGACGAGGTCCGCGCCGAGGTCGAGCGGCGTCTGGAGCAGGGGCGTGGCGAAGGTGTTGTCGACAGCGACGCGGACGCCGCGTGCGCGTGCGGCGGCGATGAGGGCGGGCATGTCGGCGACCTCGAGCATCGGGTTCGTCGGGGATTCGATCCACAGCATCGCCGAGGCGGCACCGGGGTCCTCAGTCACGTCACCGGAGCTGTCCCCGGCCGCGGCAGCGGCGTCGTCCGTGACAATGCCGTCGAGGGCGGCGATGACGGCGTCGGTGTCGGCGATGTCGACGCTGACGACGGAGAATCCGGCGCGCGCGGCGAGCTCCTGCGCCGATTGCAGCGATCCCTGGTAGGAGTGCGTGGGCATGACGAGGGTACCGCCGCGGGGCACGAGGGCGAGCACCGCGGCGATCGCGGCGAGCCCCGACCCGAAGACGAGGGCCGGCAGCGCCGCGTGTTCGAGTTCGCCGAGTGCGGCCTCGAACGGCGTCCAGGCCGGAGTCGCGAACCGACCGTAGGCGTAGCCGGAGTCATTCACCTCGGTGGTGCCGATGAACGTCGAGGACAGTTCGATCGGCGGATTGACCGAGGCGCCGTTCGCGCGCGGCGGTCGGGCCGCCTCGACGAGGACGGTTTCGGGCGCGAAGGTCGGGGTCGGGCGTGCGGGGTCACGAGTCGTCATGGCCTCAATATAGACAGAGCGGGGACGTCGCCGCTGTGACGTCTCGCCGGCGCGGCCGGCCGGGTCCGGGACGAGCCAGGCGTGTGCGGATGACTACTGTGCGGCGATCAGGTGCTCGAGGAGTGCCCGCGCCCCCTGCGACAGCCTGCGCTTCGGCGACCACAGCGCATGGAGGGCCCGATCGAGGTCGACGTCGTCGGCCACCGGCAGCGGAGCCAGCCGCATCGCCCGGAAGTCATCGCGCAGGGCGAGATCGGAGAGGACGACGGGTGCGACGCCCGTGGCCGCGGCGACCCGCAGCGCCGAATTCGACCGGTACTCCCCGGCGATCGTCGCCCCGCCGAACTCGGCGAGCGCGGTGTCGATGACCTCCCGCGTTCCCGACCCGACCTCACGGACAAGGAGCGGGATCCCGGCGAGCGCCTCGGCGGTGATCGGCTCCGCCCACGTCTGCCCATAGGACGGGGCGGCGGCGATCATCAGGCGGTCGTGGCCGATGACGGCGGCGGGGAACCCCGGCGGCAGGGACACGGACTCGACGAGACCGATGTCGCAGCGCTGCGCGCGGACCTCGGCGACGACAGCCGCGGAGTTCTCGACCCCGAGGCCGACGTCGATGCCCGGGTGCGCCGAGGTGAAGGTCGCAAGATAGCTCGGCAGGAGGTATTCGGCGACGGTGAGGGACGCGCAGACGCGCACGTTCCCCGCCCGCGCCTCCTGGATGGCGCGGGTGCCGGCGTTGAGCGCACTGTAGGCGTCGATGACCTGCGCGGCCCATTCGGCCACGGCCTGGCCTTCGGCGGTGAGCTCGGTGCCGCGCGGGGAGCGCGTGAGCAGGGGGACGCCGAGTTCGCGCTCGAGGCCGGTGAGGCTGCGGGAGGCGTTGGGCTGGGCGATGCCGACCGCCTCGGCGGCCTGACCGATCGACTGCGCGCCCCCGCTCAGGGCGACGAGCAGCCCGAGGGCCCGCAGCTCCGGCCACCGCTGCATGTCCGACACATCGCGCATACCGCCATCATGGCATATCAATTCGATATGGGTCGACGCGAAATCACCGTCTACCGGGCCTCCCGGCCGCGCGGAAGACTGGAGTCCATGAACACAGCCCGCCGACTCCTCCCCGGTCTCGGCCTCGCCGCGGCAGCCGCCGCGATCGCGTGGCCGATCTCGACCCTCGCCCCCGTCATCTCCCCGCTGCTCGTCGCGATCATCCTCGGTGTCATTCTCGGCAACGTCGCCCCGAATCTCCCCGACTCCCTCAAGCCGGGGCTCGACTTCGCCGCCAAGCCGCTGCTGCGCCTGGGCATCGTCGCCCTCGGCGCGCAGGTCGTCTTCGGCGACATCCTCGATCTCGGCTGGCCCGTCCTCGTCCTCGCCGCCGTCGTCGTCGCCGTCGGCATCGTCACGAGCGTCGCACTCGCCCGTCTCACCCGCGTCGACGGCGACCTCGCGCTCCTCATCGGCTGCGGCTTCGGCATCTGCGGGGCCGCGGCCGTCGCCGGCATCGAATCGACGATGAAGGCGAAGAAAGAGGACGTCGCCGCCGCGATCGGCCTCGTCGTCCTCTTCGGCACCGTGATGATCGCCGCGATCCCCCTGGCCAGCGGTGCCCTCGGCCTGCCTGCGGTGACCGCGGGGATGTGGGCGGGAGCCTCGACCCATGAGGTCGCCCAGGTCGTCGCGATCGGCGGGATCATCGGCCCGGCCGCCCTCGAGGTGGCCGTGCTCGTCAAGCTCGCCCGCGTCATCATGCTCGCCCCCACCGTGGCGGTCCTCGAGCTCGCGATGCGCCGGTCGGAGGCGAAGGTGCGGGCCACCACCGCCGAGGCGGTCGCCGGGGACGCGAAGGAGTCCGTCGTTCCCGCGCCGGCCGGCAAGCGCCCACCGATTGTTCCCCTCTTCGTCCTCGGATTCCTCGCGATGGCCGCACTGCGCACGTTCGGGCTCCTCCCCGAGGTCGCCGTCACCGGCCTGGGGTGGCTGCAGACGGTGTGCCTGTCGATGGCGATGTTCGCCCTCGGCCGCGGTGTGCAGTGGCGTGCGCTCAAGAGCCTCGGCGGCGGCCCGATCGCCCTGGCCACGATCACGACGGTCGTCGTCGCCCTCGTCGCCCTCGGCGGTGCGCTCCTGCTGACCTGAGGCCAGGCCGCCCCGGCGCCCGCAGCGCCGGGGCGGCCGCCTGACTTCCCGACCGGCTGTGCCGATAGTCGGGAAGTTCGCGCGTTGGGCCTCCGAACTCCCGCCCTGCGTCCGTACCGGCTGGTAGTCTCACAGCAGATCTCCCGATTGCCCACAGAGACTGCTCAGCTACCTCAAGGACGACATGCTTGCTCAGCTCATCGCATTAGGCATCTTCATCGCACTCTTCGCCGTCGGAGCGATCCGCGGCGTCCACATCGGCGTCCTCATGCTCGTCGGCGCCGCCGGCACCGGACTGCTGCTCACGGACATGACCGTCGAGGACATCATCGCCGAGTTCCCGCTCTCGATCATGATCCTCCTCGCCGGAGTCACCTACTTCTTCGCGATCGCCCAGGAGAACGGCACCGTCGACAAGATCATCGACTGGGCGCTGGAGAAGGTGGGGTCCTCGGCGGTGCTCCTGCCCGTCGTCTTCTTCGTCATCACCGCCGGCATCGCGTCGATGGGCGCGCCCCTGGCCGGACTCGTCATGATGCCGGTGGGCATGCAGGTGGCCCGCAAGTACCACGTCGACTACGCGCTCATGGGCCTGGCGATCTGCTTCGCGATCGGCGCCGGCGGATTCGCCCCGACGAGCCTCTACGGCATCGTCACCTACAGCACCGCCGAAGGCGCGGGCATCGGCCTCAACCCGTTCCTCCTCTTCCTCATCGCCGTCGTCGTCTATCTGCTCATGCTCACCGTCGCCTACGTGATGTTCGGCCGCTCCCTCTTCTCCCGGAAGTCCGCGGCCCCGGCTGCCGGAGCCGGCACGGCAGAGGCCGACTCGGGCACCGCCTCGGCACCGGCGACCGGCACTGCCGCGCGGATCTCCCGCGGTGGGGCCTCGGCGACGAAGGTCGCCTTCGGGGAGGACGACGAGGACGAAGCGCTCTTCGACTCCTCGTCCGCCTCGGCGGACTCCACGACCTCGGAACCGTTCACGGGCGTGCAGATCCTCACCGTCGTGCTCATGGTCGCCCTCATCGGCACCGTCGTCGTCCTCGCAGCCCTCGGTCAGGAGCCGGACATCGGGCTCCTGTGCTTCCTCTTCGGGGCGATCCTCGCGCTCGTCGATCCGGCCACCGGCAAGGCGGCGATCCCGAAGATCGACTGGTCGACGGTGCTCCTCGTCGGCGGCATCATCACCTTCGTCGGGGTGCTCCAGACGATGGGTGCCGTCGACCTCCTCGGTGAGGCCGCCGAGGCGATCGGCTCCCCGCTCATCGCCGCGTTCGTCCTCTGCGTCGTCGGCGGTCTCGTCTCCGCATTCGCGTCGACGACGGGCATCCTCGCCGCGCTCGTCCCCCTCGCCCTGCCGCTCATCGAGGCCGGCGGGGTGCCGGGCTGGGCGCTCATCGCCGCGCTCGGCATCTGCTCGGCCGTCGTCGACGTCTCACCGTTCTCGACCCTCGGTGCCACCGTCGTCGCGACGGCGCCGGGTGATCAGAAGCAGCGGCTGACGGCGATCCTCGTGAAGTTCGGCATGTCTATGGTCATCATCGGGCCCATCGTCCTCGTCGGCGGTCTCGTCGTGCCCGCGATGCTGTTCTGACTCGGCTGGCGATCAGCCGGGCCAGTGTGCCGCGGCAGTGAGGGGGTTAATGGTCAGCCCAGCTGTTTGACGAGGACGACGAATTCGAGATCGTCGACCTTGGGCACCCCGAAGCGCTCGTCGCCGTAGGGGAAGGGCTCGGTCTCACCGGTGCGGACGTAGCCGCGGCGCTCGTAGTAGGCGATGAGTTCGCAGCGCTTGTTGATGACGGACATCCGCAGCGCGGTCGCACCCCAGCGCTCGGCCACCCACGCCTCGGCGAGGTTGATGAGCGCGGATCCGACGCCCTGCCCCTGGCCGAGCGGGGAGACTGCGAGCACGCCGAGGTAGGCGACGCCGTCGACGGGCTCCCGCAGATAGACGCTGCCGACGGCCTGACCGTCGCGGGCGCGCACGAGGAGCATCGTCGAATCCGCCTCGGCGAGCATCTCCCTGGCCATCGCGGCGTCGAGGCGCTGTCCGCTGAGGAGATCGGCCTCGGTCGTCCACCCCTGCTTCGAGACCTCCCCGCGGTAGGCGGAGGCGACGAGCGCGACGTAGTCGTCGATGTCAGCCTCGCCGAGGAATCCGACGGTGAATCCCGCTTCGCTGAGGATGAACTCGTAGCCGTCGATGAGGGTGGCCGGGGTCTGCGAGGTCATGTGGGGACTGCTCCTTGCTGCGGCGGCGAGCGGGGAGCATCGCCGGGGGTGTCGACTGCGCTTCCCAGATTAGTCGGTAGGCTCGGGTTGAGGACACAGCGCCCTCCCCTCATCCGCCGAGGGTGCCACCGCAGAGAGCAGGAGCAGCCATGGACGTCGACATCGACGGCGAGACCTACACCATCGCCCACGACCCCGACCAGTCCCGGTTCACCGTCACCCATGACGGCACGGTCATCGGCACCGCAGACTACGTCGACACCGATGCCACCGAGGCGGGGGTGCCCACCGTGCGGACCTTCACCCACACGATCGTCGACCCCGCGTACGGCGGGCGGGGCATCGCCGCGAAGCTCGTCCGGTTCGCCCTCGAATCCACCACCGAGGCGGACCTGCGGTTCCGCACGACGTGCTCGTACGTCATGGGCTTCCTCGAGAAGAACCACGAGTTCGACGACTCGCTCGCGTGAGGACCCGCCCCGAGGCACCCTGACTCCGCGGCGTCCTGAGGCTCGCCACGCCGCGGATCTCAGCGCTCCGCACCTTCGGGAGCGCTCCCCCGCGCTCCCCTGTGCTCATCGGTCAGTCGCACGACCGCCTCGGCGGGGCGGCGCACCGGGACGAAGCGCAGCACATAGGCGACCCAGAGGGTGGCGGCGACGATGACGGCGATGAGGATCGTCCAGAAGACCAGGGGCTCGGCGACGACGAGCCGGGGGATCTCCCGGGTGGGGATGAGGACGGCGAACAGTCCTGCCGTCACCGCGCCCAGCCACGAGCCGATCATGTTGAAGGCGTGGGTGCGCACATGGCCGCGGCGGATCATGATGACCCCGAGGGTCGTGGTGAGGAACGTGAAGATCGCCAGAGCGTGGAAGAACGTGAACCCGCCGGTGATCGAGTAGATGAACATCCCGCTCACGCACACGAAGTACATGAGGACGACCCATGAGCGGCCGATGGCCTTGTGGCGCTGATCCTTCGGCCGCCGCAGCACCTGCACCGGTGCGAGCAGGACGACACCCGTGGCGGCAATGGCATGGATGGCGATGAGCAGCGTGTCCATGGACTTAAGATAGTGTCGCTATCCAAGTGCTGGCAACGTGGATAGTGCCGGGGTCCGCAGCTATCCGAGGGCCTCGGCTGTCCGGGCGCGAAGGCCCAGGCTTGACGGCCCGAGAAGTTCCAGCCGCGGATATCGAAGGAGCGCGATGAAGCTGAGCGAACTCGCCCGCCGCACCGAGGTGTCGCCGGCGAGCATCAAGTACTACCTCCGCCTCGGTGTGCTCACTCCCGGACAGAAGCGCAACGCGACGACGGCGGCCTACACCGAGGCCCACGTCCACCGGCTCGCCCTCATCACGTGGCTGCGACGCGAGCTCGATCTCCCGCTGGCCGCGATCGCCGAGCTGACCTCGGTGATCGACGATGAGACGGTGAGCAACCTCGAACTCATGGGCCTGTGCCAACGACTGGCCAGCCATCCCGGCGTCGCGGACACCGTCGGAACCGACGCCGCAGACCCGCCCGTCGCTGACACGCCCGTCACTGACACGCGCCTGCCCTCCGAGCAGCCGCCTCGGGGAGACGGTGACGACGGCGACGCCGCCGTCCGCAGCGCCCTCGCCGCACTCGAGTGGCCGGACGTCTCCCCCACCGCGCGCACCGCGGTCGCCGAGGCGCTGACCGACCTCGCCGCTGCCGGATACACCGTCGACGCCGACACCGTGCTCCTCCACGCGCGGGCGCTCGAGGAGATCGCCCGGACCAACACGCTGCCGATCAGCGATGACCTGACCCGCGATGAGATCGCTTTGGCGGTCATCCGCGGCATCACCCTTCACAATCGCCTGCTCGTCTCGATGAGCGGACTCGTCCATGCGGCGATGTCGGCACAGGTGCGAAGGCAGGGCGGGTGACGCTCTCACTCTGCGAAATCCGCATCGATTCCACGGTGGGCGACCCGTACACTGAACGAGGCATCGGGCGCTCCCGTGCCCGAAAGCTTCGAGACAACAACCAAGGGAGGATCAGTCGTGGACATCACGCCGATCATCGACAAGCTCAACACCGGACTGTTCATCAACGGACAGTGGCGTGATGCCGAGGACGGAAAGACCATCGACGTCATCAATCCCGCAACCGGTGACGTCATCACCACCGTGGCCGACGGGTCGGCCGCTGACGCCGAGGCGGCCATCAAGGCAGCCGGCGACGCCCAGGCCGATTGGGCGGCCACCGCTCCGCGCGAGCGCGCCGAGATCCTGCGCCGCGCCTTCGAACTCCTCATCGAGCGCTCCGACGACATCGCCGCCGTCATGACCGCTGAGATGGGCAAGCCGTTCGCCGAGTCGAAGGGCGAAGTCGCCTACGGCGCAGAGTTCTTCCGCTGGTTCTCCGAGGAGGCCGTGCGCATCTCGGGTGACTTCACCCTCTCGACCGACGGCAAGAACCGCCTGATGATCTCGCGTGAGCCGGTCGGACCGTGCGTGCTCATCACGCCGTGGAACTTCCCGCTGGCCATGGGCACGCGCAAGATCGGTCCGGCGATCGCCGCCGGCTGCACGATGGTCTTCAAGCCCGCGAAGCTCACCCCGCTGACCTCGCTCATGCTCGTCGACGTCCTCAAGGAGGCCGGCCTGCCCGACGGCGTCCTCAACGTCGTCACCTCGGAGTCGGCACGGCGCGTCGTCAGCCCGTGGATGGAGTCCGGCATCGCCCGCAAGGTCACCTTCACCGGGTCAACCGAGGTCGGCATCGGTCTGCTCAAGCAGGCCGCCGACAATGTCATGAAGTCCTCGATGGAGCTCGGCGGCAACGCCCCGTTCGTCGTCCTCGAGGACGCCGATCTCGACAAGGCCGTCGAAGGCGCGGTGCTCGCGAAGATGCGCAACGGCGGCGAGGCCTGCACGGCCGCCAACCGCCTCTTCGTCCACTCCTCGATCGCCGATGAGTTCTCGACGAAGCTCGCCGAGCGCATCGGGTCGATGAAGGTCGGCAACGGCCTCGAGGACGGCACCGAGGTGGGCCCGCTCGTCGATCAGGAGTCCCTGGACAAGGTCGCCGCCCTCGTCGACGATGCCGTGTCGAACGGTGCCACGGTCATCTCCGGCGGGGCGAAGATCGACGGCCCCGGCTTCTTCTTCGATCCCACGGTCATCACGAACGTCCCGGAGAACGCGGAGATCCGCACGACCGAGATCTTCGGCCCCGTCGCCCCGATCGTCACGTTCGACACCGACGAGCAGGCCGTCGCGCTGGCGAACGAGACCGAGTACGGTCTCGCCGGCTACCTGTTCAGCGAGAACATCAACCGTGCCCTGAGCATGGCCGAGAAGCTCGAGGTCGGCATGATCGGCCTCAACACCGGTCTCGTCTCGAACCCGGCCGCACCCTTCGGCGGCGTGAAGATGTCGGGTCTCGGCCGCGAGGGCGGCCGCGTCGGCATCGACGAGTACCTCGAGCTCAAGTACGTCGCCACTCCGCGTTCCTGAGCGCGTCGCGCCGTCACGGTTCCCGTGACGGTGCGCTGGACCGTCACCGAGGCGGCCGACACCTTGCGTGCCGGCCGCCTCTTCTCGTTCCGCCGCAGTCGTCCTAGACTCGGTGACCGTGAGCACTGCGAGGAAGCCCGGCGGTCAGACGAGGAGCGGATCGGGCGCTGCTGAGACACGGAGGGCGCCTCGCGTTGCCGATTTCGACCTCTCCCTCGACGAGATCCGCGCCGTCACCGCTTTCGCCGTGAGCGCGGCGAGCGCCGTTCTCCCCCTGTTCGAAGCCGACCGACCGACGGACGAACGTCCTCGCGCAGCCGTCGATGCTGCTCGCGCCTTCGCCGACGGGCAGCCCCGGTCACGGGTTCTGCGGATCGCGGCACCCGCGTCGCATCGCGCGGCGAAGGACGCGGGCGGGGAGCCGGCCTTCCACGCCGCGATGGCTGCCGGCGACGCAGCAGCCTCGGCGTTCCTCCATCCCCTCGCCGACGCTGTCCAGATCGGACACATCCTCCGTGCCAGCGCGCACGCGATCCACGCGATCGAGCTCGCCGACGCCGGGGCGGGAACCGACCAGCGGGCTGCGCTCCTCGACCGCTTTGCGAAAGCGGCCTCACCGACGGTCGCCGCGGTCCTGCGGCGCTATCCCCGGCCGGGCCCTGCACGCAGTCAACTGGCGCTGACGATCAGCGAACTCGATACTCGGGTGCGGGACCAGCTGGCAACCACCGGCAGACAGGACCGGGCTCGATGATCCTCTCGCAGGACCGCGACCCGCGGCTCATCACGATTCGCCGCGGCGGCACCCTCACCGACGACGACCACCGCCTCCTCGCCCTCTGGGCCGCCGACTGCGCCGAGCACACCCTCCCGCTCGTCGAGGCGGCCGTCGCCGATGACCCGCGTCCGCGCGACGCGATCGCAGCGGCACGGGCATGGGCGAGCGGTGAGATGCCGATGATGACGGCACGCGCCCTCGGCGGTCATGCGATGGGTGCGGCCCGTCCGCTCACCGGCGCACCCCGATTCGCCGCCTACGCCGCCGGTCAGGCCGCCTGCGTGGGACACGTCGCCGAGCACGATCTCGGCGCGGCCGCCTACGCGATCAAAGCCGTCGCCGCGGCGGCACCAGGCGATCCGTCTGCCGGCAGGGTCGAACGCGACTGGCAGCGCAGCCGCCTGCCTGCCGCCATCCGCGATCTCGTCCTCGAGGACCAGGAGCGCCGGAACGCCATCTGCTGGGGCGTCTTCTCCGACTGAGACCGCGAACAGCCCCACCGATCGGTGGGGCTGTTCGGTCGTCGTTGCCGGCCAGTCAGCGGCCTCGCGCGCTCAGGCGCGGCGGCGGGCGAGCACGTCGTTGACGGCGTCGAGGGCCGGGGCCTTCGTGGCCCGGATCGCCTTGCGGCCGTGCTCGAGCGGGCTGTCATCCCGTGCGGAGTCGCTGAGCTCGTTGCGGTAGCCGAGCTCTGCGGCGAACTGTGCGGCGATGTCCTCGCGGCTGCGGGCCTCGGTCTCGTACGAGCTCGCGTCGGCGGCCTTCGCCGCGGGCACGGCGTGCTCGGCTTCGGGGGCATCGACATAGCTCGGCACGGGCAGCGGCGTCGGCGACCAGCCTCCGCGGGCCATGAGGCGCTGCTGGAACGGATCGGTCACTGCCGGAGCAGCGTCCTTCGCCTGCGGGGCACGCGCCGGTTCGGGAGCCGCCTCGGCGAGATCATCGGCCAGGCCGGTCCCGGTCACAGCATCGGACTCGGAAGCGGACTCGGTCGAGGCGGAACTCGACTTCGCATCCTCGTCCTCGGCGGGAGCGGCGGTGGCCTCGTCGATGACGGGAATCGGTCCGGTGAGGAGGATCTGACGAGTCGTGTGCCCTTCGGCGGCCTCGCTGCGGATGTGCACGATCGGGATCTCCCCGGTCACGGCTTCCTCACGGGCGTACTTCGCCGTGGCGCTGCGCTGCATGACCGCACGGGCGCGAGCGGCCTTCGCGGCAGCGGCCGGTTCGGCTGCCTCCGCGTTCGACTCCGCAGCCGCCGTGGCAGGTGCGGCCGAGGCTGCAGGCTTGGCCGCTGCGACCGACTTCGCGACGGTGCGCTGGGCAGCCGTGGCCGACCGCGATGCCGGTGTCCGTGCTGTCGACTGCGCAGTCGGCGCGCTCGGCTCGGCAGGCTCCGAGACCGCCCGAGCGGGGGCCTCCTCGACCGCATCGGACTCGCGGCCGCGGACCGGTGTCGTGCCGAAGCCGCGGAGCTGGCGTTTGATGTCGCGCTTGCGCAGATTGAGGGTCCGCACGATGAAGAGCGAGACCACCGCGAGTCCCGCGAACACCCCGATGAGGGCGGGGTGGACGACGGAGACGAGCGCGAGGGCACCGGTGACGAGGATGCCGAGCACGGAGGCCAGGAACACGAGCGCGAACCCGCGGACCATCGTTCCGGTCGACCGCAGGGATTCGCGCAGGCGGGCAGCACTCTCAGTCATCGCAGGGTCCTCTGTGTCTCGGGCGGTCTGTTCGGGTGTCGCGGGACCGGGCACGGGCGTCTGTGCCCGCGCCGCAGTCGTCGTGGGCCGGTCGGCGCCTCCACCGCGGGGGTGAAGCGGCTGGGTCCGGCCGGCGGAAGTCGGTTGTTGCGGACCTTGCGGGTTCTCGCCGAGGCGGCCCGTGCCACCATTCGCCGAGTTCGTCGGCCCCGACGGGGCCTGGCTGAAGACGGCGCGCACCGCAGGATGCAGGGGACGGACGTCGGCGGCGTGCGCGGGATCGTGCCCGGCGGAGACGAACGTCGACGCGGACTCGCCGACGGCGACGGGCAGCTGCTGGGGCTCCGCGATCTGCGCGTCGGGGGCGACCGCCTCGGCGCGGGACTCACCGTCTCCGTCGATGACGGCGAGTTCCGGGGTCTGGGCGGACAGCCGCAGGCTGGGAACCGTGCCGGCAGGGGTGTGACCGATGCGCGGCACGGACGGCTGGGCCGCCTCGGCGCGGAAGATGGTGACACGTTCTGCCTCGTCACGGCAGGGATTCTGGGACTCGGCACGGACCACCCGGGCATCATCGGGGACACGGTCGAGGTCGATGCGGGAGATCTCGGTGGCCGAGCGGCGGATCAGTGCGGGCACGACGACGACGAAGACCACGGCGATGGCGATGACGACGATGATGCTGGTGTCCACACTGCAAACCCTAGAGGTCACAATTGGACAACGTCGTGAACGACGGTGGTGTGTCGGTCAATCCGCCAGGAAGTTCACACGATTCGGTTCAGGCCCTGCTCACACCGGGTTCGTCGCGGCCTCCGCCGGTGCCGTGACGGAAGGCTGCGAGGATGCCGTGGGGGACGTCTTCGACGGTGAGCGCGAACGTCCGGTGATCGCTCCATCGCCCGTCGATGTGCATGTAGTTGCGCCGCAGGCCCTCGTCGCGGAAGCCGAGCTTCTCGACGACGCGCAGGCTCGCCGCGTTCTCCGGGCGGATGTTGATCTCGATGCGATGGAGGCCGAGGGAGAACATGCAGTGATCGGTGGCCATCGCCACCGCGAGCGGGGTGATTCCGCGGCCGGCGACGCGGGAGTCGATCCAGTAGCCGATCTGCCCGCTGAGGATCGAGCCCCACGTGATCCCGGAGACGGTGAGCTGCCCGCGGAACTCACCGGCGACCTCGATGGCGAAGGGGACGGACTGACCGCGCTTGGCCTGCTTGTCATACATCCGCACCATCGCCCGGAAGCTCGGGGTCTCCTGGCCGGGCACCGGCAGCGTCGCGTCCCAGGGGCGCAGCCAGTCGCGGTTGAAGGCACGGACCTCACGCCATGCGGACTCGTCGCCGCGACGCAGGGGTCGCAGCGTCACCGCCGCCGTGGTGTCGCGCAGTTCGATCGGCCACAGCGGTCCGTCACCGATCACCGGGGCCTCCGGGAGGCACCGGGGTCCCGGAGAGTCATCGGACTCACCGGGCAGCCTCTGCGGCTGCCGGGGTCACCGGGCAGCCGCCCCGTGGCGCGGCACGATCTCGCATCGGCGTTCAGTCGAGGTCCGCCACGTACTCTTTGAGCCAGCCCTTGAGGTCGTCGCCGAGGTCGTCGCGCGAGCACGCGATCTGCACAACGGCCTTGAGGTAGTCGAGCTTGTCACCGGTGTCGTAGCGGTCACCGCTGAAGACGACGCCGTAGACGCCGTGGCTCGCGGCGTCCCCGGCCAGGGTCTGCAGGGCGTCGGTGAGCTGGATCTCGTTGCCGCGGCCGGGCTCCGTCGTCTCGAGGACGTCGAAGATCTCCGGCGCGAGGACGTAGCGGCCGATGATCGCGAGGTTCGACGGCGCCTCCTCCCGGGCGGGCTTCTCGACGAGACCGGTGATCTTGACGACCTCGGCGTCATCGGTCTGTTCGACGGCGGCGCAGCCGTAGAGGTGGATGAGCTCGGGCGGAACCTCCATGAGGGCGACGACGCTGCCGCCGGTGGATTCGGCGACGTCGATCATCTTCGGCAGGATCGGGCTGCGCTCGTCGATGAGATCGTCACCGAGGAGGACGGCGAACGGCTCATCGCCGACGTGCTGGCGTCCCTTGAGCACGGCGTGGCCGAGGCCCTTGGGGTCGCCCTGGCGCACGTAGTGGATGTCGGCGAGCTCCGAGGAGTGGCGGACGGCGGCGAGCTTCTTGTCGTCGCCCTTCTTCGCCAGTGCGGCTTCGAGTCCGTCGACCCGGTCGAAGTGGTCCTCGAGGGGACGCTTGTTGCGTCCGGTGATCATGAGGACGTCCTCGAGACCGGCGGACACGGCTTCTTCGACGACGTACTGGATCGCCGGCTTGTCGACGACGGGCAGCATCTCCTTGGGGGTGGCCTTGGTGGCGGGGAGGAATCGAGTTCCGAGGCCGGCGACGGGGATGACGGCCTTGCGAACTGTGCTGTGGGATTGATCGCTCATGACGTTCATCTTAACCAGTCCTCACCCACCGGTTACGCTGAAGGGCGTGGATCCTGAGACATCGAAGGCGCGTCTGCGCGCGCAAGTGCGGGCGCGCCGGGCCGAGCGGTTCCGCGCGTCGTCCCGGCCGGATGAGCCGACGATTGCGACTGCCCTCACCGAGGCGATCGCCCGGATGAGGCCCGGTGACGACTTCACCGGACGGACCGTCGTCGCCTACGCGGGCCTGCCCGGCGAACCCGATCTCGACCCGGCGCTCGATGACCTCCTGCGCCGCGGGGCGCGCGTCCTGCTGCCCGTCGTCACCCGCCTCGGTGAGGCCCTGCGATTCGGCGAGGTGACCGGAACAATGGCCACGCTGCGGCCGCAGGGTCGTTGGGGGATCCGGGAACCTGTCGCCCAGCTGAGCGCCACCGCCCTCCTCGCCGAGGCGGTCCCCGACCTCATCCTCGTCCCCGCCCTCGGATTCGGGCCCGGCGGAGCCCGCCTCGGCAACGGCGGAGGGTTCTACGACCGGACGTTCGGACCATTCGGGGAAGCACCCCTCGACCAGGCGCAGAGCCCCCGCACCGCACCGGGCCCGCGGGTCGTCGGCGTCTGCTTCGCCGACGAAACCGATCTGCCCGGGCTCACCGTCGAACCGTGGGATCTGCGCATCGGCGAAACTCTCACCGAGGACGGACTGGAGCGGCCCTCCCCGGAGAAATAAACGCTCACTTATGTGTGTTGTCCTGTGGACAGCTAGTGCGCACCGCGGCGCGACACCGCCGATGCTCGGCCCCGTGGACTATAATCCTTACGTCGAAGAAAGGTTCCGAATGCCCGTCTATTCCTACGCATGCAAGAGCTGCGGTCACAAGTTCGATATCCACCAGGACTTCAGCGACGACTCGCTCACGATCTGCCCCGAATGCCAGGGACAGTTGAAGAAGGTCTTCGGCACCGTGGGAATCAGCTTCAAGGGCTCGGGCTTCTACGCCACCGACTCCCGCAACAGCTCCTCGAGTTCGCTCTCGCCGTCGCACAAGGATTCCGCGCCCAGCGGCTCCTCGGATTCCTCGAAGTCCGCGTCGTCGACAGGAGGCTCCTCCGGCTCCGATTCGTCGTCTGCGAAGAAGGTCGGCGCGAGCTCCTCATCGGGTTCCTGATCCCGCTCACTCGCGTGCAGTCCCCTGGGGACGCCGCCGCCACTCGTGTTCAGCTCCCCTGTGGATGCCCACCGCGCATCCACAGGGGAGCTGTCGTCTGTTGACCTCGCCGATGCCACGGGCGCATCGTCTCCACCATGACGCTCATCGAACGCATCAGGCGCCAGCTGCCCTCGCCGGCCGCCGGGACCAGGGTGCGGCCGCGACGACTCCTCGCGGCCGCCTGCATCGCCGGTGCGTGCGCGCTGCTCGCCTGGCTCCTCACTCCGGCACAGGGCGACACCCCGGTCGTCGTGGCCGCCGCGGACCTCGCTCCGGGGACTGAGCTCACCGCCGCTGATCTCACTCTCGTCGACTATCCCCGCGACTTCGTTCCGAGCAAGGCGTTCTCCGCGATCGATGAGGCAGTGGACAAACGGACCTCGGCGGGCGTGTCCGAGGGGTCCCCGCTCACCGCCGCCGCGGTACTCGATCAGCAGGCGCTGCCGGCGGGGAGCACCGATCTCATCATGCCCGTCCGGCTTGCCGATGATGAGTCCGCGGGCCTGCTGCAGCCGGGCCAGCGCATCCGCCTCTTCAGCTCGCTTCCCGAGGGCGGATCGGAGGTCGTCGTCGAGGAGGTGACGATCGCGCGCCTCATCCGGAAGGAGAACGGCATCGCCGCGGAATCAGGCCAACTTGTCTCTGTAATACTGTCGCCCGACGACGCCGGACGGATAGCGGAATTCGCCGGTCTGCCGATCAGCTTTGCAATCCTCCCTCAGTGAATCGCGATTCTTCCGGCGGAGAAAGCCTTTGTTGCGCCGGTCACATTCATCGCCGACACCGGGATGTCGCGATTTGTTCGCATGTCTATGCTGTTGAGATCTCTTGCTGGTGTGTACTATGTAACCGTCATTGAAAGATTAGAGTTGCATTAATGCTCACACCACTGAAAGGGTGCCGCTAATGCTTAAGGGTTTCAGAGACTTCATTCTCCAGGGGAATGTCGTCGAGTTGGCAACTGCCGTTATCATCGGCAGCGCCTTCACTGCGATCGTCACGGCGTTCTCCGACAAGATCATCAACCCGCTCATCGCGGCGGTCGGCGGCGCCGAGGGACCAGCGCTCGCGTTCCGCATCAAGCCGAACGTGCCGGAGACGACCATCGACATCGGTGCGGTCATCACTGCGGCGATCAACTTCCTCATCGTTGCCGCCATCGTGTACTTCATCATCATCGTCCCGATGAACAAGCTCAATGAGCTGCGCAAGCGCGGTGTGCCCGAGTCCGAGGTGCCCCCGACCGCTGAGGACCTGCTCGGCGACATCCGCGATCTGCTGCGCAACCAGGCTGCGGCCAACGCCGGACCTGCCGGTGGCGCCCAGGGCCAGGGCGGCGGGTACATCGACCCGAATGAGCCTCCGCGCCACTGAGTCCCCGACGTGGTCACGATGGGCCGTCTCCCCTGCCGGGAGGCGGCCCTTCGTCATGTCGGCGGCGAGGGTCCGTGCGCCGAGTGGTTTCAGGTTCTGGTTGTCTCGGGCGCCCGGTGGTCTCAGGCGTCTGGTCGTCTCAGCCCGGGTGGTCTCAGCCCGAGGCAGCTTCAGGCCGGCGCGTGCGAGTCCGCGCTGTCACCAGTGCGGGGGCTTCTGCGACCGGTAGTGCTCGGCGCTGAATCCCTCAGTGCCGGATTCGGCTTCGTTGCGCAGGGTCGCACGATACTTCCGCAGCGCCCTCTCGAGGCGCTCCTTCCTCACCGCATCCTCGTCCGTTGTCGGGCGGTCCCCGTCCGATGTGGGCTGGTCGTCGGCTGGCGAGTGGCGATCTTCGGCGGACGTGGGGCTGTCCTCGACGGCATGACTCTCGGTTGGTGCCTCTCCTGCCCCGCGATTCCCTTCCGGCACGGCTGAGCGATCCGCGGCAGACGCATCCTCAGCCGCATGGGAGGCCGGGTTGTTCGCGGGTGTCTTAGCGTCGTCAGGACTGCTCATCGGAGCGGTCTCGCTCACCGCTGCGGGAGCCGGCTGCCGCATCCTCCCCCGAGGCGCTCGTCGCCTCAGCGTCCGACCTCGGCGCGGCAACGACGTCCGACTCTTTGCCGGCAGCGTCGTCCGACTCCGCATCCGAACCAGCACCGCCCGCTCCGGTCTCCCCCGCACGGTCGGTCGCAACAGGGTCACCCGCTGCCGAGGCATCCGTTGCCGAGGCATCCGCCTCGGCGTCGATGAGACCGGCATCGCGCAGCGACTCCGCGCGGATCTGCCCGGTGTCGAAGCTCGGAATGACCTCGCCCTCCACGGGACCGCGCGCATCAGCGGTCGGGATGAACACCTCGGCGCCGGTGACCTTCTTCGCCTGCGCATGGCGCTGACGGTAGCGGTCGACCGCCGCCTGCAGCTGCGTCTCCCCGCGAGGGCTGTTGCCCTTCTGCGCGAGTGCGGTCCGCAGGAGTTCCTTGATCTCCCCGTCGCCGCGCACCACCGCATCCGACTGGATCCAGTCGATCATCGCGTCGAGACCCTCGTCAGAGTACTTGTGCATCGGCAGTCCGGGGACGAGCTTCGGTCGGCTGCCCGTGCGCCCGACGACGACGGACGCTGCGCGGGCGGCGTTGAGCACGGCCTGCGGACTCATCGTCTCGACCGTCGCCTTCCATGCGTCGAAGACTTTCTCCGTCTCGGCCTGCGGATCGACGAAGGCATCCGTCGACCATACGCGCATGAACTTCCATCCGCGGCGCTCGAGCTGTTCGGGCACGACCCGGTCGCGCTGGCGGAGGCTGCGGATCGAGGCGTAGTCGGGGCCGTCGCCGGAGACGGCGATGATCATCCCGTGCTCGTCCTCGGCGGAGTTCGCAACCGCGAGGTCGATGCCGTTGTAGTGCTCGTGGGCGACGACGCCGAGCTGGAGGAGTCGATCGGCGATGTCGTTGAACAGCGGATCGTAGATCTCCCCGTGCGGGCCCGGCTGGCGGACACCACCTGCGGCGATCTCCTCGAACAGCTTCGGCAGCAGGGTCGCACCCCCGGTGAGCTTCGCTTCGTCGAAGTCGTCGGACTCGATGCTCGAGACCACCGTAAGGCGCTTGCGGGCCCGCGTGACGACGGCGGCGAGGATCCGATCCCCGTCGGGGCCCGAGAGCGGACCGAAGTCCGGGATGACCCGGCCGTGCACGGTGCGTCCGTAGCCGAGGGAGAAGATCACTGCATCCCGTGACATGCCCTGCACGCGTTCGGCATCGGTGACGACGAACGGCTCCTTGCCGGGGTCGTTGAAGAACGCCGCGACATAGGGCAGGTCCTTCATCGCCCGGGAGATCGCCGTGGCGATCCGCTGTGCATGGTGGGGCGTGAGCGCGACGACGGCGAGGGATTCCCTCGACCGCGTGCGCGCGTGCTTGAGCACCAGTTCGACGACACGCTTGACCTCGGCATCGGGGCTTTCGACGCGTCCCGTGCCGATGTCGGTGGGTCCGCGCCCCTCGGAGACGTAGGAGAATTCGAGGCCGGTGCCCTCCCCGGTGTGCGCCGTCGGCAGCGTCGAGATCGTCGAATCGTAGAAGTGGCGGTTCGCGAGATCGATGAGGCCGACAGGAGAGAGCCGGTAGGAGTTCGAGAGGTTCATCCGCGGCAGGAACTCGCCGAGGCGGTCCTGCACCGAGTCCGGGTGGTCCCCATCGTCGGTGCCCCACCGGTCGACGGCGATGGAGAACGACCGGGGACCGAGCAGACGCGAGTCGCCGAGCGAGATGACCTGACGGGCGCGGGTGATGCCGGGCACGACGTCGGCGACCGAGAGCCGACCGCCGTCGGCGATGACGACGGCGTCGAAGAGCGGAAGGGCGGCGAAGAGCTCCGGCACGGTGTAGGGGCTGGCCATCCACACGGGGGCGAGCGTCGTGAGGAGGTCCGGGGCCTTCGTCGACATCCGCTGCACCGAGGTGTGCGGGGAGAGCAGCTCCTGCTTGATGACGCCGGCGGCGATCGGGTCGGCGTCGATCGCGCGCTTCCACGCCTGGGCATGGTTGAACCGCAGGCGACCGGCACCGGCGGCGACGAAGGCACGGTCATTGTCGCGGAAGCCTTCGGCCACGCGGTGGAGGGCGGCCCCGTCGTGGCGGCCGATCTGCGGATCCTCGCTCGCCATCGTCTGCAGCACCGACGCCCAGTAGGCGAGGTCGAACTCCGGGCCGACGAGGTGGTTCTCGACCTTGCGGCGGCGCAGGTCGGTCATGAGCTCGGACATGCCCTCGGCGCTGAGCTCGCGCTGGAGTCGGGAGCGTTCGGGCAGGTCGGCGAGGTTCTCGGAGTCTCCGCCCATCGCCTCGGCGCGGGCCTGGAGCTCCTCGATGAGCATGCCGCCGAGGTCGCCGCCGTCGGGGGTGGTCTCGAGGACCGGGGCGAGCTTCGCGACGTCGGCTTCGACGCCCTGGAGGATCTCATCGGCTTCGAGAACGCCGCGTGGGATCTGCGGACGTCCGTCATGGCCGGCGAGGTCGCGGAGGATGACCCGCTGGGCACGGACGTCGATGAGGGCCGCGTGGAGGTCGGGCACCTCGGCACCGGGACGGAGGAACTCCTGCGCGGACTTCTTCAGGCGCTTGCGCTGGAGCATGCCCATCTCGACACCGAGCTCGGTCCGGTACTCCGAGGATCCGGTGGCGGCGATGAGGTCGTCGAGCCGGTGGTCGTAGACGTCGGGGGCGAACCGGTCGAGTGTCGTGCGGACCCGGAGGAGGACCTTGATCGCCCGCGACCAGTCGTCGAGGTTGCGTCGGGGGTTGAGCTTGGCCTTCGCGAGCACGGGTTCGACCGCGGCGACGAGGTCGGGCAGGGTGCGCCCGAGGCGTTCGGCGACGGTGCGCGCGGCTTCGGCTTCGTCGACGGATTTGAGGTCGGCGCCGAACCACACGGTGTCTTCGACGTCGAGGGTGAAGGCACCGAGGGACGCGAGTTCGCCGAGTTTGCCGCGCAGCGCTGTGCGCCGGTCGTCGCTGGCTTCGAGGATGTCGTCACCGAACCGGACTCCGGTCTGGGGCGAGTCATCTCCCGAGGTGAGCTCCGCGAGGTGCTGCATCGTCTCGTAGACGGAGACGTCCCACGGCGCGCGCCGGCGGTGCAGGGAGGTGACATGGTCGCTCAGCGTCGCACGCTGCTCGTTGAGCTCGCCGAGCAGGCCCGCGAGATCGGGGCGTTCGGCCCGCTCAGCCGAGCCGATGAGGCCGATGAGCTGACGTTTGATGTGGTCGGCGCCCTCGCGGGTGTCGACGGCGAAGTCACTGAGCCCGACCTCGCCGAGGCGGGCGGAGAAATCGTCGAGCGCGTCGGACGTCTGGGCGAGGAAGAGGACGCTCTTGCCCGTGTGCGCGAGTGTCGTGGCGACCGCGACGGCGACCTGGGTCGCGCCGGTGCCCGGCGGGGTGTCGACGACGACGGACCGTCCCGAGACTGCGGCGTCGACGACGGCCTGCTGGTCACCGTCGACGTCGATGACGAGGAACTCCTCCTGCGGCTTGCGGTCGGGCAGGGGCGTGACCGGTTCCTGGAGCGCCGCGGGCACGAACTCCTCGCCCGCCGCCGGCTTCCCCGACGTCGTCGCATCGGAGGCAGGTGATGTCGTGCCGGGCCGTGCTGTCGAGCCGGATTGTCCCGAACCGGCGGCTGGAGTCGAGCCGGTCTGCGTGGCGGCGCCGGTCGACTCCGCCGAGGTGATCGGCACGGTCGGCTCGCCGGTGTCGTCGCCAGCCTCGGGTGCTGTGTCGGTCTCGGCACTGGCGCCGGGCGCGGCTGTGCCTGTCGCGGCTGCATCGGACCGGTCCGTCGCGGCGTCCGCGCCCGTCGCAGCGTCCGTGCCAGTCGCAGTCTTCTTGGGAGTTCCGGTCTTCTCATCCGGCGTCGCAGCGCTGCCGGAGGCGGTCGAGTCCGCGGTCGTCGAGTCCGCGGTTGTCGACCCTGAGGTCGTTGCGGCACCGGATGTTCGGTCACCGGTGGTCTTGTCGTCGGCAGCGCGGTCGTCGGCCGCACGATCACTGCGCGCGGCGCTGCTGTCTTCGTCGCCGCTCGCCGACGTCGGTGCACCGTCCGCAACGGACGCCTTGACGGCGGTGGTCGTCGACTCGGTCGCGTCCGCTTTGGCTGAGGCCGTGGTGTCGGATTTCGGCTTCTTGCCTGCGTCCCGCTTGCCGGCGTCGGCGTCGGCGTCGGCGTCGGTGGACGATGCAGCGTCGTCGCCGTCAGACTTCCCCGCGGTCCTGCGCGATGCGGAGGCGGCACCCGCTTCGGTGTTCGCTGCCGTTGTCGCGTCGGCGTTCGTCGCCGTTGTCGAGTCGGTCCCCGTCGCCGGGCTCGCGCCGGAAGGAGCCGATCCTGTGGTCGGTGACTTCTCGGCGGCGCGATCGGCAGTCCCCGAGGAACCTGCCGCATCGGAATCCGCCCCCGTCGCCGCGGTGACCGTGGCATCGTCGCCGGTGGCTGACGCATCGACGCTGCCTGGCGCGGTCGTGGATGCGGCGGACGTCGCGCCACTCGTGTCCCGTCCCGACGGTGCCGCTGATCGCGGTGTCCGGCACGGCACGGTGGCGCCCCCGCCGAACTGCCCGCGCACCTCGGCGTCGCCGGCGAGTGCCCGCAGGATCGGATGCTGAGTGGGCAGGTAGTCGCCGGTGAACGAACTCGCGATGTTCGCGAACGTCGAGACGATGAAGCGGTGGTTGATCCGCAGACCGGGCACCGACTGGGCGAGTTCGCCGAGGCGGTCAAGGGCGGGCCCCGGGTCGAAGCCGTGCGGCCCCCCGGTGGCGTCGACCCAGTCGTCGACGGGAACCTCAAGGTCGTACACCTCGGCGAGGTGCCGGACGAGGGCCGGGTTGATTGTGATCTCGTTGCCGAGGACGATCTCATAGTCCTCGACACGGGAGCCCCGCGGCACGAGCGTGATGTGGCGGAGCACAACGGGGGCGTTGAACTTGTACTTGGAGTCCTTCTCCGTCCACGAGGCGAAGCCGATCGCGAGGTGGGCGGTGCGGATGCCGCGTTCGGTGTCGAGCTGCTCGGCCTTCGAGCGGATCGACCGGGCGCGACGGCGGGCGTCGGCGAGGATCTCGTGGTCGCGGATCAGGCTCGACAGGCGTGTGGGGCGACCGGCGAGCAGCTGAGCGAGGCCCGACGGGTGGGCTC
This sequence comes from Brevibacterium sp. 2SA, assembly GCF_005502845.1. Classification (NCBI taxonomy): domain Bacteria; kingdom Bacillati; phylum Actinomycetota; class Actinomycetes; order Micrococcales; family Brevibacteriaceae; genus Brevibacterium; species Brevibacterium sp. 2SA. Next base: position 138,213 of record NZ_SCMW01000003.1, read on the forward strand.
CCGAGAGGTCGATGCTGCCGTCGCGAGAGTCCCGGAAATGAAGCATGGTGTCGCGACCGCCGAGGTGGGCGGCCTGCTGCTTCCACTCGGCGAACGCGCCCCCGAGCTCTGGGTACTGATCGTCAACAACGGAATCTGGCACAGTTCGACCCTAACGAGAAACTTCCCATAACACGTGCTGGCGCACCGTGAATCATCGAGGTTTCTTCTACGCTACACTGGGTGATCGTGGTTGACGACAGCCACACGGCCCCCGTAGCTCAGGGGATAGAGCACCGCTCTCCTAAAGCGGGTGTCGGCAGTTCGAATCTGCCCGGGGGCGCCTTCACGCCGCTTCTCAGCAGGGCCGCCTCACGTCAGTGCGAGCAGCACGAGCCCGGCCAGCACCGACCCGATCATCACGGCAAGCCCCATTGCCAGAGTCGCTGTCCATCCCATCGCCTTGCCGACCATGACCATCGACGGGATGCTCAGCGCCGGCAGTGCGATGAGCAGCGCCCCGGTCGTCCCCGCTCCGACCCCGGCGGCCAGCAGCGTGATGATGATAGGGATCTCACCGCCGGTCGGAATGACGAGCAGTGTGCCGACGCACGCGGCGACGATGATCGCGAGTGCTCCCAACTGGCTCTCGAGGCCGCAGAGCCCGGTCAGCCAGGGAGCGACGAGGCCGATGACGAAGACGAGGGCGAGGTGTTCGGGGACGAGGATGAGCGCGAACCGCGACAGTGAGCGCAGATAGCGCAGCGGCATCGATGACAATCGCACGGGCTCGCTGGCGGCCGGTGTCGGAACGTCCTTGACCCGACCGGCCAACCACGTGCCGATGAGGGCGCTGGCACCGACGGCGATGAGGAGTCCGACGCCGATGCGCGTGCCCACGTACTGCCACGGCAGGACGAGACCGAGGAAGATGAGCACGGCCGGGTTGAGGAGCGGATTGCCGACCCAGTACGCGAGGGCGGCGCTGCGGGTGACACCGCTGCTTCGCAGGCCAGCCGCCACCGGCGCCGCGCAGCATGTGCACATCATGCTCGGCAGCGACAGCGTCGCACCGACGAGTGACTGGGTCGCCGTGTGCCGCCGGTTCATCACCCGCAGCAGCCAGTCGCGGGGCACGAGAGCATCGATCGCCGCAGCGACGAGGAGTGCGACGACGAGGGCCTTCCACACTGCGAGGAAGTACGCGAGGGTGAAGTCCCAGGCCCCCGTCAGTGACATCGCGTCCCCGGCGACGGCGAACAGTGAGCTGCCGTCCCACACGGACGTCTCACTCAGCGTCCACGCCCGGTCCCAGTACGGCAGCCACTTCGACCAGGTGAGGCCGCCGACGAGGAGGACGACGAGGAATCCCAGACCGATCCAGTCCGCGGTGCCGAGACGACGGCGCCGCCCTGTCGGAGGCGGCGCCGTCTGTGCTGGAGCATCCACCGTGTCAGAGACTCGGCTCGGGGATCTCTCCCTCTTCCCGCCGCTTGTCGGCGTCACGGGAGACCCGCACGACCATCGTCGGGCACTGCGAGTACGGCAGCACCGACTGCGAAGTCGACCCGAGGAGCAGGCCGGCGAAACCGCCGCGCCCACGGGACCCGATGACGAGGACCTCTGCGGTGTCGGAGGCGCGCACGAGCACCTCGGCGGGCTGCCCGTCGAAGAGGGTCCACGTGACGTCGAGGTCGGGGAACTCGTCCTTGATCCGCTGCTTGGCGACGACGAGCTTGTCAGCGCCTTCGTTGATGAGGCGTTCGAGATCGGCGGTGCTCGGCAGCCATTCGGGACCGATGACCGTCGTCGTGATGACCGCGACGATGTGCAGCGGCGACCCGCGCCGCACGGCAAGCCGGGCCGCCTTCCACAGGGCCGGCGACTCGGCCCCGAGCGAATCGACGCCGACGACGACCTTGCCGTCGAAGCGCAGGCCCTCGATCGCCTCGGCGTCGGGATCCGTCTCCTCGATCTCTCCGCGGTCCTGGCGGATCGGGCGTGACGACGTCGGATGGGCGGCCTTGTCCGTCTCGGCCTGCCATGCCGCTGGAACGACGACCGTCGGGCACGCGGAGTGTGCGGGCAGTGCGCTCGAGACGGTGCCGAGCAGACGGCCGGCGAACCCGCCGCGGCCACGCGAACCGACGACGGTCAGTCCCCCGGTCTTCGACTCCTCGATGAGCACGCCGGCGGCATCGCCGATCTCGATGACGGCTTCGACCGGCACGCCGGCGGCCTTGACCTCCGCCGCTGCCTCCTTGAGCGTGTTCGTCACCGACTGGCGGATCGCCGAGTCGTCGATCGGCACATACGACACGTCGATCGCCGCGGCGGCGACACTGGGGATCGTGTAGGCCCCGACGAGCCGAATCGGCTTGCCGAGCGACCGTGCTTCCTGGATCGCCCAGTTGAGCGCGTTCCTGCTCGGCGGGGATCCGTCGATGCCGACGATCACCGCGTCGGACTCACCGACCGGCGGCGATCCGGCACCCTGGGTGCGGTCCTGCTCTGACATCGCACGCTCCTTATGTCGCAGCGAACTTCTCACAATCAACACTAGAGCACAATGCGTCGAACACTGCCGTCGATGTCACATCGTTATCCGCAGGCGATCACAGTGCGGACAGCATCGTCACCGGTCAGACCTGTTGTCGGGACCGGAGCGGCGGCACCGGCAGAGGGGTCGGCCGGCGTCGGACGCCGGTGACTGCACCGGGCCCCGGCGACCGCGTCAGCGGTCAGGCCGCATGGCCCATGTCGAGGAACGGACGCCACTGCTCGACGGGCTTGTCGATGCCGCGCATCCAGAACTGACCGACTCGCGGCTCCTTGGGGCGGAAGCTCAGCTTCCACCCGATCTCGCCGAGGGTGCGGTCGCCTTTGCGGTTGTTGCAGTCCCGGCAGCAGGCGACGAGGTTCTCCCAGGTGTTGCCGCCGCCGCGCGAGCGCGGCATGACATGGTCGACCGTGCTCGCCGGCCGGGTGCAGTAGGCGCAGCGATGGTTGTCGCGGCGGAGCACCCCGCGGCGGGAGAGCGAGACCCGACGGTCCCGCGGCGGTCTGACGTACCGAGTGAGCAGAATGACCGAGGGCTGGTCGAGGCTCACGTGCTGCGATCTCACCGGAGCATCCTCCGCCGCGAGCACTGTCGCTTTGCCCGTGAGCACGAGCACGACAGCCCGGGTGAACGGCACGACCGACAGCGGTTCGTATCCGGCATTGAGCACGAGAGTCTTCATATCTCGCCCCTCATCGTCATGTGCGGAGTTGTCCCACTGCTCCGATCACGCAGACGCGCCCGCTGCCGCACCGGCGGCGCACCTGCCCCAGGGAACACAAAAGGCGTCGTGCACCAGCACAACGCCTTGGAAACGGACATAGACACAGATATGTACTCCGCGCCAGAACCTGGAGCGGCTATCCGGAATATTCGACTATGCCCCATCCGATTTCCCATCGCTTACGGAACTCAATCTTCTCAAGAGTAACGCCGATTGCCGCTGTGATCGAATTCATACCGGCGGCGTCATGAATTCTTCCCTCGTCGTTCACTTCCAGCGGCTCTCTGCGCCGATCCTGTCCGGCCGCCACGGCCCTCGGACGCCCAGCACACGAGTGCGTCGCACCGCGCCGGGGATGCAGAAACTCCCCGCCTCACTCGAGGACCGTCGAGTGAAGCGGGGAGTTCCCGGCGAATCGAATCAGAGAACGCGAATGAACTTCGCGCCGCCGTCGATCATCCAGTCGATGCTGCGGTAGCTGGTGTCGACGCGGGGGTTGCCGGCGTCGTACATCATGCCGTTGCCGGCGTAGATGCCGATGTGTCCCGGCTTCCAGATGAGGTCGCCCGGCTGAGCTTCGGACTTCGACACGGTCTTGCCTGCGCTGCCCTGGGCACCGGAGGTGCGGGGCAGGTTGACGCCGACCTTGCCGTAGACGTAGGAGGTGTAGCCCGAGCAGTCCCAACCGCTGGGCGAGGTGCCGCCGGAGACGTAGGGGGTGCCAACGTACTGCTTCGCGATGGCGAGGACCTGCTGGGCCTTCGAGCCATCAGGCATCTTGAAGTCGGAGCCGGAGTCCTTCGAGTCGTCCTTGCCGCTGTCGGACTTGGACGAGGATTTCTTGTCCGACGACGAGGAGTCGGACGAGCTGGAGCTCGCGCTCGAAGCCGGCTTCGGCTCGGGCTTCGGCTCAGGCTTGGGAGCGGGCTTCGCGGTGACGGTCTGGACGTCGGCGCTGAAGGAGGAGCCTTCGGCCTTCTTGTCCTTGTCATCGGTGTTGCCCTTGGCAACGACCGTGGCGGCCTGGTTCTGGAATTCGGCGACCTCAGTGGTCTGCGACTCGGCGGAGACAGCGACGTTGTCGTCTCCGGCCTGACCGGCTGCCGGGAGAACGGCTGCGGTGAGAAGGCCACCGCTGGCAGCGACGACGGCTGCGCGACGTCCGAAGACGGCGGAGTTGGCGTTCAGGAGTTCGGTCAGTTCGGTCAGCGGGGTCTTGACCTTGGTCTCTGCGGCGCGGCGGCCATGGTGCTTAGTTGCCACGTTTTCCTCTCGTCACCTATCGGATTCCTCCGACCGCCACTCTCGGTCCTGGTGTGTGTCACAGCGGGCGTGGCGTGCGGCTCCCGGCGTGAAGTCACCTGCTTGCGCGGGCGACCTCCACAACTGTAACCAATCGGTGATCAATTGTCACGTTTCTGTCACAACCAGGGTGGGGAAACCCTGCGGTTAACCCTAAAAGCCGAGGTGAGAGGCTCGAATGAGATTCATGTCTCCGTAACATTCGCTGTTACAGACACCGGCCCGGGGAGCGGAGATCCGCTCCCCGGGCCGGGTTGTGCAACGTTTCGTTACACAGTCTGAGCACTGTGCGTCGACTCCGTCACAGCGTGCGACCGCGCCGTGATGTCACGACCGGTGACTGATCAGCGCTGGTGGGCGAACACGTGCGAGGCGGTCTCGACGGGAAGGTCGAGGACGTCCTCGGCGCCGGGCACCTGCACGGTGATGTATTCGCCGTTGCGGGTGATCTCGACATCGGTGCCGGGCATGACCCCGGCGACCTGGAACTGCTGGAGGAGGTGGATGTCGACCTGCAGCGGTTCGGCCAGCCATGCGATCGTCAGCTGCGTGGCCCCGTCGCGGGCGACCGCGGTCGCGAGGTCGACCACCTCGGCGCCATTGCTCGCTTCGGCACCGATGACCTCGAGGCCCGGGATCGGGTTGCCGTAGGGACCGGACTTCGTATCGGGCAGCAGGCTAACGAGTTTGCGCTCGACCTGCTCGCTCATCACATGCTCCCACCGGCACGCTTCGTCGTGGACGAGCTCCCACTCGAGACCGACGACGTCGGCGAGGAGCCGTTCGGCCAGACGGTGCTTGCGCATCACCTCGGTGGCGATGCGGCGCCCCTCCGGGGTGAGTTCGAGGTGCCGATCATTGCTCACATGGAGCAGTCCGTCGCGCTCCATCCGGGCCACGGTCTGGGAGACGGTGGGTCCCGAATGGTCGAGGCGCTCGGCGATGCGGGCCCGCAGGGGCACGATCGACTGCTCCTCGAGTTCGATGATCGACTTGAGGTACATCTCGGTTGTATCGACGAGGTCGTTCACTTAAGACCAGCCACTCCACTCTTCGTCTTCAGGTCTGGGAAGACCATGTCAGGCGTTCACACATTTCAGGGGGCGTGCGACCGTGCCCCGGCTGCGGTGTCTCGCGGCCCCCTGAGATTCTCATCGATTCTATCGTGGCCGCGGCATCGCTGCGGTGCTCAGCCCGCGTTGACGTACGCCGTCTTGTGGACGGTGTAGAACTCGCGTGCCGCTCGAGCCTGTTCGCGGGGTCCGTAGCTCGACCCCTTCCGGCCTCCGAACGACACGTGGTAATCCACCCCTGCCGTCGGCGCATTCACCATCACCATGCCTGCCTGGGCATAACGCTTGAAGTGGCTCGAATATTTCAGCGACGATGTGAAGATGCCCGCGGACAAGCCGAACGCGGTGTCGTTGGCCACCCCGAGCGCCTCGTCGTAGTCGGCGACCTTGATCACCGAGGCGACCGGACCGAAGACCTCGTCGACGTTGATCGTGTCGGTCGGTTTCGTGCCCGTGACGAGAGCCGGTGCGAGGAAGTACCCTTCCGTGTCCGCCTCGACGCGGTCACCGCCGGTGACCTCGCCGCCTTCGTCCCGGGCGATGCCGATGTAGCGCAGGTCCTGGGCGAGCTGGTCGTCGGAGACGACGGGACCGATGTCGACGCCCTCGGCGCGGGCATCGCCGACGGTCAGGCCCTGCATCCGCTCGGTGACGAGCCGGACGAATTCGTCGTGGACGTCAGCGGTGACGATGAGCCGTGACGAGGCGGTGCAGCGCTGTCCGGTGGAGAAGAAGGCGCCGTTGACAGCGGCATCGGCGGCGGCGTCGAGGTCGGCGTCGCCGAGGACGACGAGGGGGTTCTTCCCGCCCATCTCACACTGCACGCGGATCCCGTGGTCGCTGGCAGCGGCGATGACTCCGCGCCCCACGGCGGCGGATCCGGTGAAGGTGATGGCGTCGACGTCCGCCGAGGCGGTGAGCACCTCCCCGACGACGCGACCGGGCCCCATGACGAGGTTGAGGACCCCGTCGGGCAGGCCCGCCTCGACGAGGATGTCGACGAGTGCCGAAGCGGAGCCGGGAACGAGTTCGGCCGGTTTGAAGACGACGGTGTTGCCGTAGGCGAGCGTCGGGGCGATCTTCCAGGCGGGGATGGCGATGGGGAAGTTCCACGGCGTGATGACCCCGACGACGCCGATCGGTTCGTGGGTCATCTCGGCGACGAGGCCGGGGCGCACGGAGTCGATGATCTCCCCGGTGTTGCGGATCGTCTCACCGGCGAAGAACTTGAAGATCTGCGCGGCGCGCAGCACCTCACCGCGGGCCTCGGCCAGCTGTTTGCCCTCTTCGCGGGCGAGGAGATCGGCGAGGTCAGCGGCACGCTCGGCGATGAGGGTGCCTGCGGTGTCGAGGATCGCGAAGCGCTGCTGCGCGGGGAAGTCGGCCCAGGCCGGTGCCGCGGCAGCGGCGGCGGCGATGGCGTCGGTGACGGTCTGGGCGTCGGCGCGGGCGAAGCTGCCGATGACGTCGGCGGGATCGGACGGGTTGCGGTTGAGCACGCGGTCCTCGGAGCCGCGGCGCTGTCCGCCGATGAGGTTGTCGAACCGGGCGACCGTGCCTTCCTCCGTGCCGGCGGCGGTGTCCCGGTCGGCCTCCGGGGTCTGTCGCTCCGGTGCCGCCGGGTCGTTGCCGGTCGTGGTGGTGTCGGCCGGTGCCGACTGCGGTGACTGTGCCATTGCTGCTCCTTGAGGATTCGGGGTGGGGTCGGGTCACCCGGCTCACGACGCTGCGAGCCGGGTGACCCGGCAGGGGTCTGGGTCAGGGCGGCTGACTGTCCAGGAGAGAGTCTGGCCTGACCTTTCGGTCAAGGATAGAGGCGGACGAGCTCCCATTGGTCGGCGGCTGCGAGATCGCCGGGGTCGTGGCTGCCGTCGGCGCGTCGGAACACCCACCGGTCGTGGAAGCGGTTCTCCTGTCCCTGCCAGAACTCGATCTCGAACGGCCGGATGCGGAACCCGCCCCAATGCGCCGGTCGCGGCACCTCGCGCCCTTCGAATTCGGTCACCGCGGCGTCGTACTCGGCTTCCATCTGCTCACGCCCGCTCACCGGCTGGGACTGCTTCGACACGCTCGCCGCGATCTGGGAGCCGCGGGGGCGCACCGCGAAGTACGCGTCGGACTCCGCGGCGGCGACCGCCTCGGCGATGCCCCTGATCCGGATCTGCCGATGCATGTCCTGCCACGGGAAACTCGCCGCGATGCGCGGATCGGCGGCGAGCTGCCGTCCCTTCGCCGAGTCGTAGTCGGTGAAGAAGACGAAGCCGGCGGCATCGACGGCCTTGAGCAGGACGATGCGGGCGACGGGACCCCAGTCGTCGAGCGTGGACACGGTCATGGCGTTGGGTTCGCGGACCTGGCCGGCGGCTTCGTCGTACCACGTGCGGAACAGGTCGAGCGGGGAGACCTCGGGGCGGTCGAACGAGGACGAGATGTAGGAGGCCCGGGTCTGGGCCAGGCGGTCGACAGGCTCACTCATGGCTCCACTCTACGGGCGGTCACGGACACGGCCGGACCCTGCGGGGTGCGGGCACGATCCGCACGTGATGAGACGGCCCCCGGTCGCTGTGCTGCGAGACCTTAGAATGGCGAGCGTGACTGCGACGAACCTGACGATTCCAGACGAACTCCTGCCCGCCGACGGACGTTTCGGATCGGGCCCGGCCCGCATCCGCTCCGCACAGATCGAGGCGCTGAGCGCGGCCGGGGCGACCGTGCTCGGCACGAGCCACCGCCAGGCGCCGGTGAAGAGCCTCGTGGGCCGGATCCGCACCGGACTGGCCGAGCTCTTCGACCTTCCCGAGGGCTACGAGGTCGTCCTCGGCAACGGCGGGTCCACCGTGTTCTGGGACGTCGCGGCCTTCGGCCTCGTCCGCGAGCGCGCCGCCCACGCGACGTTCGGTGAGTTCGGACAGAAGTTCGCGAAGGCCACGGACACCGCCCCGCACCTCCAGGACTCCCTCATCCTCGCCGCCGAACCGGGCACCTCGGCGATCCCCTCCCCCGCCGCCCTGGCGGACGCCGGACTCGACGGGACCGCCGACGTCTACGCGTGGCCTCACAACGAGACCTCGACGGGTGTGGCGACGACGATCACGCGGCCACAGGGCATCGACGACGATGCGCTCGTCGTCATCGACGCGACGTCCGGTGCCGGCGGCCTGCCCGTCGACATCGCCGAGACCGACGTCTACTACTTCGCGCCGCAGAAGAACATGGGCTCCGACGGCGGCCTGTGGGTGGCGATCCTCTCCCCGAAGGCGGTCGCCCGGGCGCAGGAGATCAAGGACTCCGGCCGTTGGATCCCCGCCTCGCTCGACCTCGTCACCGCGATCGAGAACTCGCGCAAGGATCAGACCTACAACACCCCGGCCGTCGCGACCCTGCTCCTGCTCGCCGAGCAGATCGAGTGGATGAACGGCAACGGCGGCCTCGAGTGGGCCACCGAGCGCACGCGCGAGACCTCGGGGTACGTCTACGACTGGGCGGAGTCCGCCGAGGTGGCCCGCCCCTACGTCGCCGATCCCGCAGATCGCTCGTCGGTCGTCGTCACCGTCGACTTCGACGACTCGGTCGATGCCGCCCGCGTCGCCTCGGTGCTGCGCGCCAACGGCATCGTCGATGTCGAACCGTACCGCAAGCTCGGCCGCAATCAGCTGCGCATCGCGACGTTCGTCTCCGTCGACCCGGCCGACGTCAAGGCTCTGCTGGGCTGCCTCGACTTCGTCATCGACGCTCTCGCCTGACGCCCCGGGAGTGGGGCTCCGGGTAGTCTGCGACGCCCGCCGGTCTCGACTCGCAGCGCACCGGGCATCGCGGCGTCCGCTCACATGAAGTGGATGAGCAGTCCGATGCCGAAGGTGATCGCGGCGAGCAGCGCGAGACCGAGTTCGATGACGGTGCCGATGCCGATCGCCTTGATCGAACCCCAGCTCGATCCCCACGCGACCTTCGGGTCCTTGAGCCGGGACAGCTCGGCGAGGTAGAGGCCGAGGACAAAGCCCACGGGCAGGCCGACGACGGGAATGACGAAGAAGCCGACGATCGCGAGCACTCCCCCGAGCATGACCGACCGATTCGGCACGGACATCTCCTTGAGCTTGCGGCCAGTGAGGACGAGCGACGCGCTCATCCCGGCGGCGACGAGGACGGCGACGATCGCGAAGACGATCCACGCGGCGGGAGTGCCGATGACGATGGCCCAGATGAGCACCCCGATGCCGATGAGGATCGACCCGGGCAGCACGGGCACGATGATGCCGAGACAGCCGATGAGCACGGCGATGCCGACGAGCACCGATGTGAGAATGTCCGCATCCACCACGTGACGGGCCCTTTCGAGTTCGGAGACGAGAGTGCAGGCCCGATCTTACGGGACGCAGGTGTGCGGCACCCGGCGGACCTACGGGTGTCCGAGGTAGCTGACGTGGAGCCGGATGCGCGACTTCGGGTCGTAGGTCAGGCGGAGGTTCTTCGCGACGATCATCCAGACGAGCCCGACTGAGAATGCGAGCAGGCCCGAGGCCGCGCCGACGGCCATCGACATGCGCGGACCGAAAGCGTCGGCGACCCATCCCGCCAGCGGCGCGCCGAGCGGGGTGCCGCCCATGACGACGGCCGCGTAGATCGCCATCACCCGGCCCCGGTAGGACGCCGGAGTCGTCGTCTGCACGTAGGCGTTGGCCGAGGTCAGCATGGTCAGCGACGAGAATCCGACGAGGATGAGCGCGGCGGCGAAGACGTAGTAGTTCGTGATGAGCGAGGCGAGTCCGACGGCGAGGCCGAACCCGCCGGCGGCACCGAAGATGAAGCGCAGTCACGGTTTCTCCCGCTTCGCCGAGGCGAGGGCGCCGGCCACCGAACCGATCGCCATGACGGAGTTGAGCAGGCCGAATCCGCTCGCATCCTTGTCGAACTCGATCCGCGCCATCGTCGCGGTGTAGATGTTGAAGTTGAATCCGAACGTCGCCACGATGAAGAGGACGATGAGCACGATGACGACGTCCGGGCGGGAGCGCAGGTAGCGGAACCCGCCGAGGACCCCGCCGCCGCCTCGGCGATTGGACGGGTGGAGGCGTGAGCGGTCGAGCCGGATGAGCACGGTGAGCGTCGCGGCGAACCCGAGCCCGCTGATGAGGAACACGGGTCCGGCGCCGACGAGGGCCGTGATGACTCCGGCGACCGCGGGCCCGATCATCCGCGCCCCGTTGAACGACGCGGAGTTGAGGCTGACCGCGTTGGGCAGGAGCTTCTCGCCGACGAGCTCGGAGACGAAGGCCTGCCGGGCAGGGGTGTCGAGGGTGGCGAGGATGCCGAGGACGAGCGCGAGCACATAGACCTGCCACAGCTCGATCGTGTCGGTGATGACGAGGACGAAGAGCAGCAGTCCGACGGCGCCGAGGAGGGCCTGCGTGACCATGAGCAGCGCGCGCTTGGAGAACCGGTCGGCGAGCGCCCCCGCGAAGGGGAACATGATGAGCTGCGGGCCCATCTGCAGCGCCATCGTGATGCCCAGCGCCGAGGCGTTGTTGTTCGTCAGGTAGGTGAGGACGAGCCAGTCCTGGGCCGTCCTCTGCATCCACGTTCCGGTGTTCGAGATGAGCGCGCCGGCGAACCAGTGTCGGTAGTTCGGTTCGGCGAGCGACCGGAACGTGTGGGCCATCGAGTGGTTCAGCCCTCCTGGAACTCGAGTTCGCCGCGGGCGTAGTCGTCGACGACGGCTTCGGCAGGTTCGGTGTCCTGGCGTCTGACGTCGGTCTCCGAATGCGCGCCGCAACCGGAATCGAGTTGGACGACGCGGCCGTCGAAGGGCGACCAGGCGTTCGCGCAGACCCCGAACTGCTCGCGCAGCGAGCCGGCGATCGGCATGAAGTATCCGCAGGTGCTGCAGTGCGCCGAGGCGCGGGTGGAGAATTCGCCCTCAGCGCCGGCATCGGAGTTCGCCCACCGGGTCGCGGCCGAGGAGATCCCCTCAGGGGAGAGCACCCGCTCCCGACCGATGCCGAACTCGAAGTTCGCGATCTGGTCGATGTTGTCGGCCGAGTTGTCCTCGGTCTGCTGGTAGCCCGGCTGCAGGTTGGGATCGGAGTCGACCTTCGGCAGGGTGTCGCGCGGGGTGAGATCCCCGGGCTCGAGCCGCTGATCCCACGGCACCCACTCGGGGGCGACGAGGGCGTCGGGACCCGGCAGCAGCGCTGTCTCGCAGACCGTGACCTTCTTCGACCGCGGTGCTCGGGCGAGGACGGCGACCCAGCGCCAGCCCCGGTAGCTCGGGTCGGTGCACACGAAGTAGTGGGTGACGAGCCGGGTGCCCTCGGCCAGCGCGCCGAGGTGCTCGCCGATCACGGAGCTGCCGGCCACCTCGGCGATCGCCGACCGGGCCACGTCGATCGCCGCTGCCAGCTGGGCGTCGAGGACGACCTTCTCCGGGGTCGAGCGGGCCGGCTTCGCGGGTGCGGCCGCGGTCTGTGTCGAGGCCGCGTCCGCCTTCGTCGCGGTCGTGACCGTTCCGGGATCGACGGTGGCCGCCGCGGCATCGGGGTTGGCCGCCGCGGCATCGACGGTGGCCTCAGCGGCATCGGTGGAATCGACCGGCGCCGAGGCGGTGGCGACGTCCGCGTCCTCAGGCGCCGAGGCGGCGGCCCGAGTACCCGCGCGCTGTTCGTCCAGCCACGTGGTGAAGAGAGAGGACATCATGACTCCAAATCGTCGGCGATCGCCCGCAGCAGCGAGGCGACCTTGTTCCCGTGCTCGCGGTCGGGGTAACGGCCGTGCTGCAGGCCGTTGCCCAGGTCATCGAGAACTTTGATGACGTCTTCAACCATAACCGCCATATCCTCGGTGGAGCGGCGGCGGGCCTTCGCGACCTTCGCGGGAGCGCTGATCAGTCGTGCTTTGAGCACCTGGGCGCCGCGGCGGGAGTCGACGACGTCGTAGTCGAGGCGGGTGCCCTTGGTGACCTCGGCGCCTTCGGGCAGGACCGAGGAGTGGAGGAAGGCCTGCGAGCCGTCCTCGGCGACGACGAAGCCGTAGCCCTTGTCGGCGTCGAACCATTTCACGCGTCCGGTTGGCATGGTGTCCTTTCGTGCAGTGCTGCCGTGGTGCGCAGCCCTGCGGTGTCTCGGAGGACCCGGTCGGGTCCTGTGTCTCTGACCGGCGATACCGGTCTGTGTCAGTGGTGGCCGGTAATGTCCTGCGCACTCAGATGGAAGGAGGTGGTCAATGGTGGTTCGTCGGTCGGCCTCGAATGCCTCGCACTCGTGGCCTCACAACCGAACGCGGCTCCGGCCGCTGAGCGGGAGTCTCATCGCTCGCCTCACGTGTCACTGTCGCCCGGTGGCTGCCCCGTGCCGTTGCTCTGTTCGTGAGCGTCACGGTGAGCGTTCGTCGACTGGTCGCAGCCTCTGCTTGCGCTGGGCTGGGTCCGGCTGAGCCGTCTGTCCTCAGCTGCTCGGTCGGTGCGGTTTCGGTGAGCTGGCGTGAACTGCGGTCCGACCGGAGGCCCCGAGCGAATGGAACCACCGACCGAACGGAGGTGATCGCCACAGAGACGTGAGCCCGCGGAAGTGAGCCCGCGGTTCGTCTCAGCTCTCATTCACCCCTGGCTGCCTGCGTCTGAGCGCTGAGCGGATGACGACCGCAGCGAGCAGAGCGAAGGCGATGGGCAGAAGGATCATCGGCAGGTATGTCAGCAAGTGCGAGGGGGTGTACCCCATCCACGCCTGACCCAGAACGCCGATGAGTGCGGCTGCTCCGATGACGGCTGCTGCGACGGCTACGACGACGATGGCCGTATCGGCACGCTTGGCTGACAATGCTCGTCCTTCCCGAGGTGATTGGGCGTTCCTGACCCCTCCATTGTACCCCTGGGGATACACTGAACGGCGATGTCAATGACCTTCAGCACATGGCTGGCCCAGAGCTCTGACGCGGACTTCGAGTCGTTCGTGCGGACTCGTCGCGACCTCCTCCGGCCCGAGTCGCCGACACTGTCCTCCCTTGCCGCTGCGGCGTCGTCGCGCATCGGCGTCTCGCGCGGCATCGAAGCGCTCGACGCCGACCAGCTCGACCTCCTCATCGGTCTCGCCACGGCCGCCCGCACCGGCCCCGACATCAGTCTCGACCGCCTCGACGGTGCCGCCCCCGCTGAAGCCGACCTCACCCGGCTGCGCGACCTCGGGCTCGCATGGCCGACGGACTCCCCCGACGTCTGGCGGATCCAGACCGAGGCGATCACTCTGCTGCCCACCTCGGCGGCGGACTCCGCACGCCCCCGCCCCTGGCACACCTACGCGGGTCTCGGGGACCGCCCGGACGCCTCGGCGACGACGATCCCTCAGGCTCTCGTCCACAACAGCGAACAGGCGGCCGTCGCCGAGGTTGTGTCCTCCCTGCGCGGCCTCGTCGACGAGATGGAGTCCTCCCCCGTCTCCCGCCTCACGAGCGGCGGCATCTCGAAGCGCGACGTCAGCCGCCTCGCCCGCACCCTCGAGCTCGACCTCGAACCGACGATCACCCTGCTGCTGGCGGCGAAGTCCCTCGGTCTCATCGGCGTCCTCGACGATCCGCTCGACCCGCAGTGGACGGCGAGTGACGACGCGGCGACGATGCTCGCCGGTGACCGCGCCGACCTCTGGGCGTCGCTCGTCTCCTCGTGGCTGCGCGAATCCCAGGACGTCACCCAGCTCGTTGCCGGGGCGAGCGCGAACGAGCGCCTCACCGTCCTCGCCGCCCCGAAGAAGTCCCTGTTCAAAGGCTTCAGCCAGTCGGTTCCGGCGATGCCGCTGCTGCGTGCCACCGTGCTCTCCGTGCTCCACGACATCGGTGTCGGATCATCGCGTTCGGCCGAGTGGATCCACGCGCAGGTCCTGCGAGCCCGGCCGCTGACCCCGGCCCACGATCCCGCCATCACCGAGGAGGTCCTGCAGTCCGCGGTGATGTTCGGGCTCGCGACGACCCCACTCCAGCAGCCGGGCCATTTCGGGCCGAGCCGGTTCGGGGTGATGCTCGCCGCCGGTCTCGAGCGGGCCGCGGCCGCGGCGGTCAGGGACAATCCGGCACTCGCCCCCCTCGGTGTCAGCGTCGCGGCACTGGCCGTGCCCGCCGAGGTCGTCGCCGAGGTCCGCACAGGGCTCGTCCCCGAGGTCGACACCGTCCTCATCCAGTCCGATCTCACCGCCGTGGCGACCGGTCCGATCGACCCCCGCGTCCACCACATCCTCCGCCGCTTCGCGGTCGTCGAAGCCCGCGGCCAGGGCACCGTCTACCGCATCGACGGGGACACGATCGAGGCGAGCATGCAGTCCGGCGTCGACGCCGCCGAAGCGCTGCGCGAACTCGCCGAGATCAGCGCCGAACCGTTGCCCTCGACGCTCGAGTTCCTCGTCTCGAACACTGCCGCGAAGCTGCGCCGGGTGCGGGTCGCCGGAGCCCGTGCCGTCCTCGTCGTCGACGACCCGGTCGACCTCGACGTCATCCTCTCCGACCAGCTCATGGCCCCTGCCGGTCTCGACCGTCTGGCCCCGACGGTGGCGATCAGTCAGCTCGGCCCCGAACGCACGCTGCACCTGCTCGAGGCCGGGGACCATCACGCGCTCCTCCACTCCCCCGCCGGTCCCGTGCGCCGCCGGTCGGTGATCCCGCAGACCGAACCCGAGGTGACGACGCGGACACGGGCCCGGGTCACCGACGACCGCCTCGGCGACTACATCCGCATCCTGCGCTCCCCGGCGGGCGCAGCCGCCGAGCGCACGGCGACGGACGAACCGCTCGGTCACCTCGATCGGCTGCGGGAGGCCGCACAGGCCCGGACGCTCGTGACGATCCGGCTCGCCGACTCCCACGGTCAGGAGCGCATCGTGCAGATGCAGCCGACGACGGTCAACGGCGGACGGGTCCGGGGCACGGTGACGACGACCGGCGCCGAGGCGTCCCTGTCGATCGCGCGCATCGTCAGCGTCGAAGCGGCGCCGGAGCCGAGGTGAGCGCAAGCCGGCAGGTACGGGCAGCGGTGGGAACAATCGCGCCGCCTGGCGCGTTGACCTCGTCGTTGTCACCTCGGCGAAGGAATTCATGAACGGACCTCTCATCGTCCAGTCCGATCGGACTGTGCTCCTCGAATCGGGGCACCCCCTGGCCACCGAGGCGGCGGTGGCGATCGCCCCGTTCGCGCAGCTGGCCCGGACCCCGGAGTACATCCACACGTACACGATCACCCCGCTGGGCCTGTGGAATGCGCGCGCGAGCGGCCATGACGCCGAATCGGTCGTCGATGTCCTCCTCGAGTTCGCGAAGTACCCGGTCCCGCACGAGCTGCTCGTCGACATCGTCGACATCATGGACCGGTTCGGGGTGCTCACCCTCATCGACCATCCCGTCCACGGGCTGACGCTGACGTCGACGGAGACCGAACTCCTCGACCGGCTGACCGGCCAGCCCGACCTCGTCGGCAAGTTCGGCAGGCGGCTCGATGAGGAGTCCGTCCTCGTCCACCCCTCGGAACGGGGCGAGCTCAAGCACGCCCTCCTCCAGCTCGGGCATCCGGTCTCCGACCATGCCGGCTACGTCGACGGCGAAGCCCACGACATCGAGCTCAGCGACGACGCCCACGGCGGGGCCTGGCATCTGCGCGACTACCAGCGGGAGGCCATCGACCAGTCGCTCTCCGGGGAGTCCGGAGTCGTCGTCCTCCCCTGCGGGGCGGGGAAGACGGTCGTCGGGGTCGCGACGATGTCGCGGGTGCAGACGACGACGCTCATCCTCGTGACGAACTCCGTGTCGGCGAAGCAGTGGAAGGACGAGATCCTCGCGCGCACGACGCTGACGGAGGACGAGATCGGCGAGTATTCGGGATCGGTCAAGGAGATCCGCCCGATCACGATCGCGACCTACCAGGTGCTCACGACGAGGCGGAAGGGCTCCTACCTCCACCTCGAACTCCTCGACGCGAAGGACTGGGGGCTCGTCATCTACGACGAGGTGCACCTGCTGCCGGCGCCGATCTTCCGGCTCACCGCGAGCCTCCAGGCCAGGCGGCGGCTCGGGCTGACTGCCACGCTCGTGCGCGAGGACGGCCGGGAGGACGAGGTGTTCTCCCTCATCGGACCCAAGCAGTACGAGGTGCCGTGGAAGGAGCTCGAACGCCTCGGCTTCATCGCCACCGCCGCATGCCACGAGGTCCGCGTCCGCCTCGACGGAGGCACCCGCACCGCGTATGCCCGTGCCGACGGCGAGGATCGCTACCGCCTGGCCGCGACCTCGGATGCGAAGCTGCCGATCGTCAAGACGCTCGTCGCCGACCATCCCGAGGCGCAGATCCTCGTCATCGGCCAGTACCTCGACCAGCTCGAGGAGATCGGCGAAGCCCTCGGTGCCCCCGTGCTCACCGGGCAGACCCCGGAGTCGCAGCGGCAGGAGCTCTTCCGCGACTTCCGGTCGGGGGCGATCAGGGTCCTCGTCGTGTCCAAGGTCGCGAACTTCTCCGTCGACCTGCCCGCCGCCTCGGTGGCCATCCAGGTCTCCGGTGCCTTCGGGTCGCGGCAGGAGGAGGCGCAGCGCCTCGGCAGGATCCTGCGGCCCAAGGAGGATTCGGGCTCGGCGACGTTCTACACCGTCGTCGCCGCCGACACCGTCGACGAGCACTTCGCCGCCCAGCGCCGCCGCTTCCTCACCGAGCAGGGCTACAGCTACGACATCGAGGTGCGGTAGGCGCGGCCGAGAGGCTCACCCACGGGCGCGGGACACGCGTCCCTCGTCCCAGACGGGCTCGTTCGACTCGTAGATCTCCCCGTCGGCGCCGAAGACGAGGAACCGATCGAAGTCACGGGTGAACCAGCGATCGTGGGTGACCGCGAGCACCGTGCCGTCGAAGGCGGCGAGCGCATCCTGCAGCGCTTCGGCGGAGACGAGGTCGAGGTTGTCCGTCGGCTCGTCGAGGAGGAGCAGAGTCGCGCCGGCGAGTTCGAGCAGGAGGATCTGGAACCGCGCCTGCTGCCCACCCGAGAGCGAGTCGAAGGTCTGCTCGGCGGCCCCGGCGAGTTCGTAGCGGGCCAGGGCCCGGGACGCGGGTTCGCGCGGCAGCCCGCTGCGGTGCTCGTCACCGCGATGGAGGATGTCGAGCAGGGTCCGTCCGATGAGGTCGGGCCGCCCGTGGGTCTGTGCGAACCAGCCGGGCCGCACCCGGGCCCCGAGCCGCACCCGTCCCTCATGGGCGACAGCGGGGATGTCGATGTCGCTGACGGGCCGATGCTCGGGCTCGGGATCGGTGCCGCCGGCGGCGAGCAGGCGCAGGAAGTGCGACTTCCCCGACCCGTTCGACCCGAGCACCGCCACCCGATCGCCGTAGTGGACCTCGAGGTCGAAGGGCAGCATGAGGTCGGTGAGCTCGAGTGCGTCGGCGACGATCGCGATCTTCCCGGTCCGACCCCCGCCGAGGCGGATCCCGAGGTTCTGCTCCCGCGGCATCGCTTCGGGCGGGCCGGTGGTCTCGAACCGTTCGAGTCGGGTCTGCGCCGCCCGGTAGCGCGAGGTCATATCCGAGTTGTACGCGGCCTTCTGCTTGTACATCTGGACGAGAGCCCTGAGCTTCGCGTGCTCCTCATCCCAGCGCTTCCGCAGCTCCTCGAGTCGGTCGAACCGGGCGACCCGCGCCGCGTGATACGAGGCGAAGCCGCCCGGATGCACCCAGGCGGTGTTTCCGGCGGCGGAGAGCTCGAGCGTGATGATCTCCGTCGCGGCCTGCGCGAGCAGCTCCCGATCGTGGGAGACGAAGAGGACGCTCTTGTCCGTCTCCCGCAGCTGCGCCTCCAGCCACCGCTTGCCCGGCACGTCGAGGAAGTTGTCCGGTTCGTCGAGGATGAGCACGTCGTCATGTCCGCGCAGGAGCGCCTCGAGGACGAGCTTCTTCTGCTCCCCGCCCGAGAGCGTCGGAATCGCCCGGTCCCGACACCGGTCAAAGGGGATCCCCAGCGCCGAGGTGGTGCACGTGTCCCACAGGACCTCCGCGTCGTAGCCTCCCGCATCCGCCCATTCGCTCAGGGCGTTCGCGTACGCCATCTGGACCTCGGTCGTCTCACCGTCGGGGCCGAGCAGACGCTCCTCGGCCCGTCGGACGACGGCGGCGGCCCGCTGGATCCGCTGCGGTGCGAGCTCCTCGAGCGCCTCGGCGACGGTGTCGGCGGTGATGAACTGCCGCATGAGGCCGACGCTGCCGGTCTGGGACACCGACCCGGACTCCGGGGACAGCTCACCGGTTAGGATGCGCAGCAGCGTCGTCTTCCCCGCCCCGTTGGCGCCGATGAGCGCGGCCTTCGCCCCGTCGCCGACCCGGAACGACACCCCCGACAGCAGCGGTCTGCCGTCGGCGAGGGTGTACGCAACGTCGTTGATGTCGATGTGGCCCATGGGCTCACGCTATCAGCGTCGTTCTCAGCAGCCCGCCGGGCACAGGGCAACCGGGCGCAGGGCACGGAGGCGCAGGGTGGCTGAGCGCCCGGAGGGTTCCTCGCCACGGCACCGAGCAGCCGGGAGGGCCGCCGGGACGGGCGGGCCGCCGGGACGCACGCGCCCCTCCCGGTCACACCTCGGCGAGGGCACCGGAGCGGGCGACGACCTCACGGGTGGCGATCCGCCGGGCCAGCCGGGCCTCGCCCCATTTGATGAAGACGACGCCGCCGAGGATGAAGACACCGCCGAAGAGCTGGATCGGCGCGGGCAGCTCGGCGAGCAGGAGCCACGCGACGATGACCGAGAAGGGCACTTCGATGAGGTTGACGAACGAGCCGACGGTCGCGCCGATGTAGCGCAGGCCGAGGATCCCGGTGATGTAGGCGCCGGCGGTGAAGAGGACGATGAGGGCCATCGGCAGCACCCACGAGACCTGGAGGCCGCCGAAGTCGACGTCCGTGGTCGCCGCGCCCCACGGCATGACGCCGAGGAGGACGATGAGACCCATGGTCAGCGCGCCGACGCCCATGCCGAGTCCGGTCAGCGCCACCGGCGGCACATTGATCGTGTCCTTCGCCGAGACGAGGAAGTACGAGGCGAGACAGACCGCGGCGGCGAGCGCCATGACGACGCCGAGGACGCTGATCGAGGCCCCGCGCAGGTTGAGGACGAGGAGGAGCCCGACCATCGAGACGAGGACCCCGATGAACGTCACGGTCGCCGGGCGGGTCCGGGTCCGACCCCAGATCCAGAAGACGATGAGCATCGGCGCCGTCATCTCGAGGAGGAGGGCGACGGCGACGGTGAGGTGTTCGACGGCGACGAAGTAGAAGCCCTGCACCCCGGCCATCGACACGAGCCCGTAGGTGAGGACCGTCTTCCAGTGCGTGCGCACTTCATCCCAGCGACCGCGCAGGGCGAGGAGGCTGGGGATGAGCAGGAGGAGGGCCGACCCGATGAGGCGGATGAGCACGACCGCGCCCGGCGTCCATCCGACGGCGTACATCGTCTTCGCGATCGGTCCGGAGACGGCGAAGAAGAAGGCGGAGGCGAGGGTGAGGAGAAACCCCAGGACGACGGTGCGGGTCATTCTCAGCCTCCTGAGCTCGGGTGCGGTCGGCGCGGACGGATGAGCGCGCCGAGGTGGCGGTGCAGTGACCGCCACGGTGGGTTGTGCAGTCTCCGCCGGGGTGGCGGTGCGTTGTCCATCGCCAGTATTTCCCACCGCGGTGAAATGAGTCAAGTGCATTTTGCTCCTTACGCGATGTGGCACAATGGCAGGCATCATGACTTTCGCTTATGACATCCGCTCGAACCTCACAATGCTCGTCGATCTCCTCAACACCGCGGGCGGCATCGCCGCGGACGGGGATCAGCTGACGACGACCGCAGGTCTCCGTGACTTCGCCGCCGGGCACGACTTCTCCGGGCCGCTCACGGCGACGAAGGCCGACGTCGAGGAGACGCGCCGGCTGCGCGAGCGCTTCGCCGCCGCCTTCGCAGTGGGCCTCGATGCTGAGCCCGCAACCGAAGCGAGCCTCGATGCCGAGCCCGCGTCCGAGGCGAACCTCGACTCCGACGCAGCCTCCGACACCGGCCCGGCGGACGAATCGGCCGCGGACGCCCTCGAGCGGCGCATCGTCGAGGAGGTCAATCTCACCCTGCGCGAGACCGATGCGCTGCCGCAGCTCGTGCGCCACGGCGACTGGGACTGGCACCTCCACGCCGTGGGCGCGACGGCGAGCCTCGCCGACCGCGTCGCCGCCGATGTCGCCCTCGTGCTCATCGATCTCATCCGCTCCGGCGACCTCGACCGCCTCGGCAGATGCGCGGCCGAGGACTGCCGGGCGTACCTCGCCGACTTCAGCCGCAACCGCTCGAAGCGCTTCTGCGACACCGGCAACTGCGCCAACCGCACCCACGTCGCCGCCTTCCGCGCCCGCCAGAGCGACGCCGGCCGCCCCTCTTCCTGAACCCGCCCTGTTCGCACGCTGAAAAATCCCGCAATTCACCCCTCCGATCCTGAGAGCCCAGGCCCCGAGGGGACTCGAATGGACTTTCCTGGGAATTTTTCAGTGACGCGGATCACAATCGCATTCAGGCAACGTTCACGTGACTCCCAGACTCGCTCTTCACACTGAAGTCATGACTACACAGAACGACACCGACATCGAAGCCACTCTGCTCGTTGTCGACGATGAGCCCAACATCCGCGAACTTCTCTCCACGAGCCTGCGCTTCGCCGGCTTCGACGTCGTGTCGGCAGCCAACGGCGCCGAGGCTCTGCGCCTCGCTGAGCAGACCACCCCCGACCTTCTCGTCCTCGACGTGATGCTGCCGGACATGGACGGCTTCACCGTCACCCGGCGGCTCCGCCAGATCGGGATGAACGCCCCCGTCGTCTTCCTCACCGCTCGCGATGACACCTCCGACAAGATCACGGGGCTGACCGTCGGCGGCGATGACTACGTGACGAAGCCCTTCAGCCTCGAAGAGGTCGTCGCCCGCATCCGCGCCGTCCTCCGCCGCACCCGCAGCCTCGAGGACGAAGAGAACGCCGTCATCGTGGCGGGCGATCTCGAACTCGACGACGACACCCACGAGGTGCGCCGCTCGGGGATCCTCATCGACCTCTCCCCCACCGAGTTCAAACTGCTGCGCTACCTCATGCTCAACGCCAACCGCGTGCTCTCGAAGTCGCAGATCCTCGACCATGTCTGGGAATACGACTTCGGCGGCGACACGGGAATCGTCGAGTCCTACATCTCCTATCTGCGTCGCAAGATCGACGTCACTCCGGAAACGGACGCCGCCGGTCACACCGTGGAGATGGAGTGGACGCCGATGATCCAGACGAAGCGCGGCGTCGGCTACATGCTGCGCACACCGGAATCCAAGTAGTCGCCCAAGCACGGGCGCTAGATTACTCACGTGGCAACAAAACACACCCGTCCCTCCCGACCCGGTTTCTGGGAGGAGTGGTCTCTGACCACCAAGCTCCTGGGGATCATGATGCTGCTCATGCTGCTTGTTCTCTCGGGGACGAGCGCATGGGTGCTCGAGAACCTGCGCGACAGTCTCATCGAACGCACCGACGAGCGTCTCATCAGCGCGTCCGAGACGCTGGCGAAGCAGGCCTACCAGGACGTCTTCGCCCCGGCGCAGCTGCAGTCGACCGAATCCGGCGGCGACGGCAGCGCGACGACGATCGACTCGAACTCGTGGAACGAGCTCAAGAGCCTTCTGCCCGGCGGCTTCTACGTCCAGTTCTACTCGACCGACGGCAAGGCGATCAGCGATCCCGTGGCGCCCGAGCCGAAGAACCAGCCGGTGCTGCCGCCGATCACCGAATCCGATGTCTACGCGCAGGGCGGCCGGCCCTTCACGGTCTCCGGAACGAAGTCGCAGTGGCGGGCACGGGCGATGAAGGTGCAGAACACCGACGTGCTCGTGGCGATCGCGGTCCCCTTCGACCGCGAGATCGACAACATCAACGAACGCGCCCGCAACACGATGATCGGCATCGGCCTCCTCGCCCTGGCGATGGTCGCCGGAGTCGGCTACTGGGCGATCAACAACACCTTCCGCCCGCTGCGTGACATCGAGAAGACGGCCTCGCGGATCGCCGGCGGCGACCTCAGCCAGCGCGTGCCGACGTTCCCCCGCAACACGGAGCTCGGACGGCTCTCGGCGGCGCTCAACACAATGCTCGGTCGCATCGAGGATTCCTTCGACGGTCAGACGCGATCGGAGAAGCGGATCCGACAGTTCGTCTCCGACGCCTCGCACGAGCTGCGCACTCCGCTCGTGACGATCCGCGGCTACGCCGAGCTCTACCGTCAGGGAGCGATCACCAAGCCCGATGACATCGCGCAGGCGATGGAGCGGATGGAGTCGGAGGCCAAGCGCATGGGCGTCCTCGTCGACGACCTCGTCGTCCTCGCCCGGCTCGACGAGCAGCGCCCGACGGAGATCGGTCCGATCGACCTCTTCAAGGTCGTCCGCGACGCCGCCGCCGACGCCGCCGCCCAGGCTCCCGACAGGGAGATCAGCTTCGTCGGCCTCGACGGGGACGATGCGACCCCGGTGCCGCTCATCCGCGGTTCGGAGTCGAAGATCCGCCAGGTCATCGTCAACCTCGCCGGCAACGCCGTCCGCCACACCCCGGAGGACGCGGCGATCGAGTTCGCCGTCGGCGTCGTCGGACTCCCCGAGGACCCCGCAGCCGAGACCGGCACCACCGGCCCGGAGGACAGCGGCAAGGCGGGGGCGAAGGAGAAGTCCCGGGAGCGCGGTTTCGTCACCGGCGGAGTCCGCATCTTCCGCCGCGGCGACGCGAGCGGAGCGGAGCCTGCCGACGCGCAGGAGCCGGCGGGCATCGTCCCCAACGTCACCGCGGCGGGCACGGTCGCCGTCGACGAGTCGCTGCGCGGCTTCCCGAACGGACGCGTCCGCTTCGAGGTCCGCGACCACGGCGAGGGCATCGACCCCGAGCTCGTCCCCCGCATCTTCGAGCGGTTCTACCGGCTCGACGTCTCCCGCACCCGCGACACCGGCGGATCCGGCCTCGGCCTGTCGATCGTCAAGGCGATCGTCGAGAACCACCACGGAGTCATCTCCGTGCAGCAGACACCAGGGGGCGGCGCGACCTTCCGCGTCGACCTGCCCATCCCAGATAACGAAGACAGTGCTCCAGACGCGCGAAAGGACGAGCGATGAGCAGCAACGACGGCAACACTCCCCGCAACCGGGGACGCCACGGAAACGACGACTACCGGACGTTCCCGACCGACGGCTCCCGTGCGTCATCGGATGTTCCGCGCACCTTCCCGACCGCCGATCAGGGGACCTCGCCGAGGCGGGACGGCGCACCCGCGTCCGACCCGTCCCAGCCCGGTTCAGGCCAGGCTCCGGCGGGATCGACTCAGGGCCAGTCCGGACAGGGTCTGGGCCAGTCCGGTCAGGGCCTGGGTCAGTCCGGTCAGGGCCAGGGTCAGTCCGGTCAGGGCCAGGCTCAACCGGGGGCGAGCCGCCCGGACTCCGATCCCTCCACGCGCAGCTTCCCCGCTGCGCCGGGTCAGGGACAGCCCGGGACCGGTCGGGGTGAGGACACGACGCGGGTGCAGCCGACTTACGCGCAGACGCCTGGGGACAATTCGCGCGGAGTGACCGGAGCGCCGCAGGGCAATGCGAGCGGAGGCCACTTCTCGGGGTCCGGCCAGCAGTCGGGCTCGGGCCAGCAGCCGGGCTCAGGCCAGCCGGGCTACGGATCGTCGGGCTATGGGGCGTCGAACCAGTCGGGCGCCTCGAGTCCCTTCAGCCCTGCAGGCCAGCAGTCCGCGGGCGGTGCCTCGACGTCCGGACAGTACGGTGCCGACCGGTACGGCACCGGGCAGAATCCGACGTCCGGCCCTGGCCGGTACGGGCCGGGTGCGGGTCAGTACGGTGCAGGGTCAGGGCAGTCGGGTCAGTACGGTGCAGGGTCAGGGCAGTCGGGTCAGTACGGTGCAGGGTCAGGGCAGTCCGGCCAGCAGGGAGCGACCGGCTCGACCGCGACCTTCGGCGCGGCGGCGGGTGCCGGTGCCGGCGCTGTGGCCGGTGCCGCTGCCGGTTCGAGTTCGGCGACGACTGGTGCCGCTGCCGGTTCGGGTACGGCGACGACCGGTCCCGCCGGTTCCCAGCAGGGCTCGCCCTATGGCGGCGGCTACGGGTCGGATGCTTTTGGCTACGGGGGCTACGGTTCCGGGGGCTACGGATCCGCTGCCTACGGGGCGAACCCGTCAGGCCCCGGCGATCAGGGCCCGTACGGCGGTGGAGCACCGCCTCGGCGCCAGAAGCGCGGACCGGGCTGGGGCGCGACGATCGCGATCGCCCTCATCGCCGCGCTCATCGGCGGAGGCGCAGCGTTCGGCGGCAGCTACGCGGTCAACGCCCTCCAGGATGACGCCCCGCGCAAGGTCGCCGAGCAGACCATCGAGACCCCGGACTGGACTCAGGTCGCGAAGGAGGCCTCCGAGGCCGTCGTCTCGATCCAGGCCGCTGTGGGCGGACGGCCAGTCGCGCTCGGCTCGGGATCGCTCTATGACGACCAGGGTCACGTCATCACGAACAACCACGTGGTGGCGCCGTCGGACACCGCAGGCGGAGAGCTCATGGTGACGATGAAGAGCGGCGCGACGATGAAGGCGAGCATCGTCGGGCGCGACCCCTCGACCGACATCGCGATCATCAAGCTCGATCAGGTTCCGCAGAACGTCACGCCGCTGCCGGTGGGCGATTCGAAGGCACTCCAGGTCGGCGATCCCGTGATGGCGCTCGGCAACCCGCTGGGACTCGCCGACTCGGTGACCACCGGCATCGTCTCCGCTCTCGACAGGCCGGTGACCACGGAGAACATCGGTGACAACGCCTCAGCTCAGCAGAAGGAGCTGACCATCACGAACGCCATCCAGACGGATGCGGCCATCAACCCCGGCAACTCGGGCGGCCCGCTCGTCGACGGCAACGGCAACTTCATCGGCGTCAACTCCGCTGCTGCCTCCCTCGGCTCCGGCGAGGAGGGACAGCAGTCCGGGTCGATCGGCATCGGCTTCGCGATCCCGGCTTCGCAGGCGGTGTCGATCGCCGATCAGCTCATTGCGACCGGCCAGGCCCTGCACCCGTTCCTCGGCGTCACCCTCACCGACGGGCAGATCAACAGCGGCGGAGTGACCCGCTCCAGCGCGAAGGTCCAGACCGTCGAGGCGGGATCGCCCGCCGCTGCGGCCGGGTTCCAGGACGGTGACGACGTCATCGCCGTGGCCGGCACGAAGGTCAACAGCGCAGTGTCGCTGCAGGCCCTCGTCCGCGCCCAGCCGGTCAACACTCCCGTCGACTTCACGATCGTCCGCGGCGGCCAGGAGCAGACCCTCCAGGTGTCTCTCGAACTGAAGTGACGACCGAGCGCCGAGGAGTTCTCGGCGCCGTGCCACCATGCGACACGGCGCCTCCCCGCTCGGGGAGGCGCCGTGTCGCATGGTGGCACGGCGTCTCCCCCGCTCGGGGAGGCGCCGTTTCGCATGGTGGCACGTCCGTGGATCCGCTCCGCCGCGGGTCCACTCCCCCGCGGGTCCACTCCCTCGCGCGTCCGCTCCGCCCCGGGGGTCCTCCCGCCCCGGGTCCGCCGAAGCGGTGGCGCGGCCGCTCCCCCGGTGCCGTTCCAGTTCCCGCAGCGATAGACCAGCTCCTCAGGTTCCACGCCCCCTCGCCTGTCTCTCCACCCGGGCCCGTGCTCCGCCCGGGCCCGTGCTCCACTGCTCGAATGACTGCGGGTGTGACTCGCGCTCGTGCAGGTGTGGAAGACGCGCACACTCGTGTGCCGGACGGCTGTGGACGCTCAACCCGTGTCCACAGGGACGCTCCGCGCCCTTGCGGCCGCGCCAGCCCGCCGGGGAACGTGGTCTCTGCACTCACCCAATGCGCTCACGCAGCACGGCGGACTCCACGATCCGCCGACCACATGAGGAGAAGTCATGAGTTTCGAAGTCGACGCCGAACGCGTCTCGTCCGCGGCCACAGCGACCGCCGCATCGTCCCAGGCGCTCATCGCCGAGTCGAACACGATGCTGCGGAACCTGCTCACCCTGCAGGAGTGCTGGAAGGGCAGCGCCGCCCAGAACTTCCAGTCGGTGATCAACCAGTGGGAGGGGGCACAGAAGCAGCTCTTCGAATCGCTCACCTCGATCCACGGTGCGCTCGGCACCGCAGCCACCCAGTACTCCGAGGTCGAGGCGGCGAACTCGCGTCTCTTCGCGCCGTGAGCCGGCCGGCAGCGAGCACTGTGACTGCGCCTCTTCGCACCGTGACCGGTCGAGAAGGATCGGTCGAAAGGGAACGGTCGAGAAGCGAGTGCCATGATCGGGCCCGCAATGAGAACCGGAGCGAACACCGGAGTCAGGGTCGGGCTCACGGAGTCCTGGGCTGTGTCAAGTTTCGTAGACGATCTCTTTGTGGATCAGGCGGCGATCGCGGCCTGAAGGGTGTAGTCGGCGCGCGCTTCGGCGGGCGTGCGGTAGCCGAGGCTCGAGTG
>NZ_SCMW01000040.1:0-34796 GCF_005502845.1 Brevibacterium sp. 2SA
GGGCGATTCGCGGCAGCAGCAGGGCGATTCGCTCTCGTCGCGGGGCGATTCGCCGTCGTCGCAGGGCGGGCCTGACCGCAGCCACGATCCGGCGGCCGCCTCATCGAACGAATCGGTACTGCCGACCGGCAGTCAGCCGCCGCAGCAGTACGGCAGTCAGCCGCAGGCCGGCAGCCCGTACGACGGCAGCCCGTACGACGGCTACGCACAATCCAGCGGCTACGGCCAGTCGGACGGCTACGCACAGTCCGGCGGCTACGGTCAGTCGGCCAGCTACGGCCAGTCCGGCGGATACGGAGCACCCGGCCCCTACGGTCAGGCGGGGACGCACGGTCAGCATCAGCACTACGGTCAGGCCGCGCCCTACGGTCACGAGGCCGGCTACGGTCAGCCCGGTCAGCCCTCGGAGCCGGGATTCCTCAAGTCGCTCTTCGACTTCCGCTTCGAGAACTTCGTCGCCGTGCGCTGGGCCGGGATCATCTACCTGCTCGCCATCATCGTCGCAGGACTGTGGTGGTTGGGAGCGATCCTCTCGGCGATCGCGATCGGAGCCGCGGCGAACACCCCGACGATGTTCAACCCTGAGCCCTCGTTCAATGCGTGGCCGCTCGTCCTCACGATCATCTTCGGCTGGATCGGGCCGGCCCTGTGGGTGATCTTCGTCCGTCTCGTCCTCGAGCTCATCGTCGCCAGCGTCAAGACCGCCGAGCACACGAAGCGCATCGCCGACTCATCCGGTCGGTGAGGTTGAATAGAGTGAGCCCCGCACCGATGGATCGGTGCGGGGCTCAACCGTACCCCCGAGCAGATTCGAACTGCCGTTACCGCCTTGAGAGGGCGGCGTCCTAGGCCACTAGACGACGGGGGCCGATGAACAGATCCTCAGATCGCTCTGAAGCTGTCCGCTGGGGTACCAGGACTTGAACCTAGACTAAGTGAACCAGAATCACTCGTGCTGCCAATTACACCATACCCCACTGCTATGCGGGACTTCCCTGGAGGAATTCCCCTCAGCAACGAGATATAACTTTACACAGGCCCCTCCCCCGCCGCCAAATCCAAACCGTGTGACCTTCTTAACACCGCCGAGGCGGAGAGGGAGGACCGCGTCCCTCACGCCCTCGCGAGCGTGATGAGTCGGTCGAGGACCCGGTAGCCGTCGGCGCGCAGGCCGTTGTGCTCGTACTCGTTCGTCACCCACGGGCGCACGCCGTCCATGAGCTCGGCCGTGGCCAGAGAGTACTCGGCAGGGACGTAGGCGTCCTCGAAGTACACGGCAGCGGCCCCGCGCACGGTCGAGGCCCGCAGCGCATCGACGTCGTAGAGCTTCGGCCACTCATAGGCGGCGACGACCTCGGCCACCTCGGCGAACGGTGCGAGCTCGGGATCCTCGGCGAAGGACTCAGGGCCGGCATGCTCACCGGCGAGCAGGGTGGGATCGTCACGGACCTCCGCAGGCATCGCCCGCCTCGCCGCCCAGTTCGTCACGGTCCCGTCGGCCCAGCACGATTCGTGGACGACCGCGTACAGCGGGTTGCGTCCCGAGAACGGCAGGGCACCTGCGAGATCATGGCGCAGGCCGGAGGAGCCCGGATCGAGATCGAGGAGGTAGTGGAGGGCCTCAGGTCCGTCGGAGGCGCCGAGGTGGTGGCCGAGGAGGCGCACCCGCTCGGTCGTCGCCCGTGCCCCGCCGGGCAGCGCGATGCCGCCGTCGGCTCCGGCGAGGTCCATGAGCGCGGCCATCCGGTCGCGATCGCCGGGGAAGTTCCGGTAGTGCTGCTCGGACTTGCGCATCATCTGCGCCCACGTCGCCCGATAGACGTCGACGGGATCGACCCCGATCGCGAGCAGCCCGCCGGTGAAGTAGGCCTCGGTGAGCGACTCCGAGTGCGCGGAGACGTAGCGCAGAGCGGTGAAACCGCCGAAGGACTGCCCGAGCACCGACCAGCGGTCGACGCCGAGCTCACGGCGCAGCGCCTCGGCGTCCTCGACGATCGAGTCCGCCCGGTAGCACGCGAGCACCTCGGCGATGGCCTCGGGATCGTCGCCGGCGATGTCGAGACCGGTGATCCGGCCCTCGACCGAGCCGATCGGACTCGACTTTCCGGTCCCCCGCTGGTCGAGCATGACCACCTGGAAGTCCTCGAGCGCCCGGGCCAGCCACGAGCCCTGCCCCACCGGAGTCGTCGGGCGAGGCGCCTCGAATCCGGGTCCGCCCTGGAGGAAGACGAGGTAGGGCTTGGAGCTCTCGGCCTCATCGGCGACGATCCGGGCGAAGACCTCGATCCTCGCAGAGGCCGCCGAGTCCGCGTCGAGCCGACCGAAATGGTCGAGCGGGACCTCGACGGTCACGTCACGGAGATGAAGGCCCCCGCGCTGCCATGGGTGGACGTTCACAGCTGCGCCGCCAGCGCGCGCAGACGGGTGAGCGAGGACTCCTTGCCGAGGATCTCGAGTGACTCGAACAGCGGCGGGGAGACGCGGCGCCCGGAGACGGCGACGCGCAGCGGGCCGTAGGCCAGGCGCGGCTTGATCTCCATCTCGTTCACCAGCTTCTCCTCGAGCACGGCCTGGAGCCTCTCCGTCCTCCAGTCCTCGAGTCCCTCGAGGACCTCGATCGAGGCGGCGAGCACCTCGGGGGCGGAGTCCTTGAGGGTCTTGAGCCCGTCCTCGGACATCGTCAGCTCGGCATCGGGGGTGAAGAGGAAGGCGAGGAGGTCGGGCGCCTCGCCGAGGAGGTTCATCCGGGTCTGGACGAGCGGTGCCGCCTGGTCGAGGATCGCCAGCTGAGCATCCGTCGGTTCGGCCGGGAGCACCTCGGCGGCCTGGAGGTAGGGGATGAGGCGGTCACG
Source organism: Brevibacterium sp. 2SA (assembly GCF_005502845.1). NCBI lineage: Bacteria > Bacillati > Actinomycetota > Actinomycetes > Micrococcales > Brevibacteriaceae > Brevibacterium > Brevibacterium sp. 2SA. Next base: position 2,853 of record NZ_SCMW01000040.1, read on the forward strand.
GAAGTCGTCCGGGGCGAGCATTCGGATGTGGTCGGCGTTGATCGCCGTCGCCTTCTTGATGTCGAAGCGCGCCGGGTTGGGCAGGACGTCGTGGATGTCGAAGGCCTGGGTGAACTCGTCGACGGTGAACACGTCACGGTCGGGACCGATCGACCAGCCGAGCAGACCGAGGTAGTTGATGAGCCCTTCGGGGATGAACCCGTGCTCACGGTGGAGGAAGAGGTTCGACTCGGGGTCGCGCTTGGACAGCTTCTTGTTCCCCTGGCCCATGACGTAGGGCAGGTGACCGAACTCGGGGGTCGCCTCCGCGATGCCGATGTCTTTGAGGGCTTCGTAGAGGACGATCTGACGCGGGGTCGAGGAGAGGAGGTCCTCGCCGCGGAGCACATGGGTGATGCCCATGAGCGCATCGTCGACGGGGTTGACCAGCGTATAGAGCGGCTGGCCGTTCGCGCGGACGACGACGAAGTCGGGGATCGTGCCGGCCTTGAAGGTGATCTCGCCGCGGACGAGGTCGGTGAAGGTGATGTCGGCATCGGGCATGCGCACCCGCCACACGGGCTCACGGCCATCGGCCCGGAACGCGGCGATCTGCTCGTCGGTGAGGTCGCGGTCGAAGCCGTCGTAGCCGAGCTTGGGGTCGCGGCCGGCGGCGGTGTGGCGGGCTTCGACCTCTTCGTTCGTCGAATAGGACTCGTAGATGTGTCCGGCGTCCTTGAGCTTCTCGATGACGCCTGCGTAGATGTCACCGCGCTCTGACTGCCGGTAGGGGCCGTCGGGTCCGCCGACCTCGATGCCCTCGTCCCAGTCGAGCCCGAGCCACTTCATCGCCTCGACGACCTGGGAGAAGCTCTCCTCGGAGTCGCGGGCGGCGTCGGTGTCCTCGATGCGGAAGACGAAGGTGCCGCCGGTGTGCTTGGCGTAGGCCCAGTTGAACAGGGCAGTGCGGACCATGCCGACGTGCGGCGTGCCGGTGGGCGAGGGACAGAAGCGGACTTTGACGGTCATGTGGTGATCGGCTCCAAGGAGTGGTGGTTTGTGTAGTTTTCGTGCAGGGGCGAGCAGGTTCGGCTCAGGCGTCCATGACGGGGTTGGAGAGCACTCCGAGACCGTCGATGGCGATGTCGACGCGGTCGCCGGCGACGATCCGACCGACCCCGGCGGGCGTGCCGGTGAGGATGACGTCGCCGGGCAGCAGCGTGATCGTCTCGGAGAGGTGCTCGATGATCGTCGGGATGTCGAAGATGAAGTCCGCGGTCGTCCCGTCCTGCTTGAGGTCACCATTGACCCACGAACGGATGCTCAGGTCGTCGACGTCGAGGTCGGTCTCGATCCACGGGCCCAGCGGGCACGAGGTGTCGAAGCCCTTGGCCCGGGTCCACTGCGTGTCCGACTTCTGCAGGTCGCGCAGGGTGACATCGTTCGCCGAGGTGTACCCGAGGACGTGGTCGAGTGCGTTCTCCGCCTTCACGCCCTTCGACACGCGTCCGATGATGACGGCGAGCTCGGCCTCGTAGGAGACGTACTCACTGATCGCGGGCAGGCGGATGGGGTCGCCGGGTCCGATGACCGAGGTGTTCGGCTTGAAGAACGTCACCGGGGTCACCGGCACCTCGTTGCCGAGTTCGGCGGCGTGGTCGGCGAAGTTCCGGCCGACGCCGATGACCTTCGATCGCGGCAGGATCGGCGAGAGGAGGCGCACGTCGTCGAACTTCAGCCGCTCCCCCGTCGACTGCGCGGGAGCGAAGAAGGGGTCGGAGTCGAGGACGGCGAGGCTGAGACCCGAGGTGTCCCACTGCCCGTTCTCGATCGGCGGAACCTCACCTTCGACGACTCCGTAGGCGGGTTCGTCCTTGTGCACAAATCTCGCAATACGCATGATGCCCAGTCTAGACGCCGAGTTCGCTTCGCTCGGGTCGCGGTATCGTGACGGCATGACGAGCGTGCGGATCATCGGCAGCGGAATCGCCGGGGCGACCCTGGCCGCCGCGCTCGACCGGCCCGAGTGGACGGTGACCGTCCACGAACGCGATCCCCAGGCGAGAGCCCTGGACACGGCGTTCGCCCTCTTTCCCTCCGCCATGACCGCCCTGCGCCGGGCAGGCCTGAGCACTGCGGTCGAAAAGTCGGGCGTCCGCGTCGACGAGGCGACGATCCGCAGCTCCGACGGTCGCCTCCTCGCCCGGCCGCCCCGCCTCGGCGCGCTGATGATCGGCCGCGCACAGCTCCACTCCCTCCTCACCGCCGCCCGACCGGCCTCGACACCCCTGCTCACCGGGGAGGTAGCCGACCCGACGACGCTTGCGGCCGATGTCCTCGTCGGCGCCGACGGTGCCCGCAGCGCGGTCCGATCCGGAGCCTGGGGAGGCCGAACCGCGCCTCGACGCCCTCCGCTCACGGTCATCCGCGGAGTCATCGACGCCGACCTCTCCGCCGGCGCCGTCACCGAGTACTGGGGCGATCGGATGCTCTTCGGCATCACCCCGCTGCCGGGGAACCGGACCAACTGGTTCACCGCCTTCCCCGAACGCCGGTTTGCGACCACGGCGGCAGGGCTCGACCATCTCCGCAGGGCGGCGCGGGTCTTCCCCTCCCCGGTCACCGCGGTCGTCGAGGCCGCAAGGACCGGGCAGACCGTGATCAGCGGCATCCACGTGTCTCGTCCCCTGCGGTCCTTCGTCCGTGGCCGGACCGTGCTCATCGGCGACTCCGCCCACGCGATGCAGCCGAACCTCGGCCGTGGGGCGTGCGAGTCGATCTGCGATGCCGTCACCCTCGCCGAACTCCTCAACGCCGACGAACCGGCGTCGGCGCTCGCACGCTACTCTCGCCGCCGCGTGGTGACTCCGCAGGTCATCCACTCGGGCGCGAGCGTCGCCTCGGGAGTGGCGTTGGCCGGTGGACCGGTCGGGCGCGTCCGTGACCGTGTCCTCTCAGCCCTCGCGCGGCTGGGCACTGCACCCTGAGAGACTGGGGGCATGGACTCCTTCGACCTGACGACGATCGGCGCCGACCTCCCGGCGGCTGAGCTCATCGATCGTCTTCCCGCCGAGGTGGCCGACCCCTTCCCGCGCCTCGTCGTCGAAGCCCCGCCCGGCACCGGCAAGACGACCCTCGTGCCCCCGCTCATCGCCGAGCATCTGCGCACCACCGCCGGACCCGACTCCGGCCGCATCGTCGTCACCCAGCCGCGACGGATGGCGGCCCGCGCTGCGGCGAGGCGGCTCGCGCACCTGACGGGGACCCGCCTCGGCGAGGACATCGGCTTCACGGTGCGCGGGGAGTCCACGGTCTCGGCACGCACCCGGATCGAGTTCGTCACCACGGGAGTGCTGCTGCGGCGGATGCTCGGCGATCCGGAGCTGCCAGGCGTCGCCGCGATCATCCTCGACGAAGTCCACGAACGCCACCTCGACACCGACCTCGTCTTCGCCATGAGCAGGGAACTCGTCGAGCTCCGTGACGACCTCAGCCTCGTCGTCATGTCCGCGACCCTCGATGCCCGCGATTGGGCGAGTCGTGTGGGTGCCCCGACCGACCCGGCACCGGTCCTCTCCGTCGCCGCGCAGACGCATCCGCTCGACGTCCGGTGGGCACCGGCTCCCGAACGCCCCCTCGACGCCCGTGGGGTGAGCCGGGCCTTCCTCGACCACCTCGCCCGCACGACTGTCCGTGCCCTCGAGGAGTCAGCAGGCGGCGACGTCCTCGTCTTCGCCCCTGGAGCTCGCGAGGTCGACGAGGTGGCCGACCGGATCCGCGGGCAGCTGTCCGGATCCGCGGCGTCCCTCGGTTCCGGGATGCCTGCCGTGAGCGTCCACACGCTCACCGGCCGCACCTCGTCGGCCGACCAGGACGCGATCCTCCGGCCCCGGAGCCCCGACGACAGTGAGCGCCGGGTCATCGTCACCACCTCGGTGGCGGAATCTGCGCTCACGGTGCCCGGCGTGAGCATCGTCGTTGATTCGGGGCTCGCCCGTGGTCCCCGCCTCGATACCAAGCGGCGGATGTCGGGGCTCGTGACGACCCGGGAATCGAAGGCTTCCGGTGTCCAGCGCTCGGGTCGCGCCGCCCGCCTCGGCCCCGGCGTCGTCTACCGGTGCCTGTCCGAGGCCGACTGGGCCTCCCTGCCTGAGCACACCCCGCCGGAGATCGCGACCGCCGACCTCACCTCGGCGGTCCTCGACCTCGCTTCCTGGGGCGGTGACACCGAGCTGCTGCCCGACCCGATGCCGCAGCACGCGTGGGCCCTGGCCGTGGACAACCTCGTCGGCCTCGGTGCCGTCGAGGTCGACACCAGTGATAGGACGCCCCCGGAGGCGCGGCGCGCCGACCTGCACGTCACCGACCTCGGGCGGGCGATCGCCCGGGTGCCGGCGTCCGTGTGGGCGGCACGCGGACTCCTCGACGGGGCGGCGATGCTCGGGGCCCGGGCCGCCGCCGAGGCGGTCGCCTCAGTCGAATCCGACCGCCGCTCCCCCGGCGCCGACCTCACCGCGGTGCTGCGCGACCTCCGTGCCTCCCGCGACCGGCGCTTCACCCAGGACGTCGACCGGTTCACCCGCATCGTCGGCGAGTACAGCGGCGGCGGCACGGCGGGTGAGCGCCTGCGACCGGAGGACCTCGGGCTCGTCGTCGCCCTCGCCTTCCCCCACCAGATCGCCCGAGCGCGCAACGGTGCCGATGCCGAGTATCTGCTCGCCTCGGGCACGGCAGCCGCGCTGCCGAGGAACTCTCCGCTCATGGGCAGCCCGTGGCTGGCGATCGCCGAGGTGGGTCTGTCAGGCGGGCGGCCGACGATCCGCTCGGCCGTCCCCATCGACGCGGACACGGCCGAACTCGCCGGGGCGGGACTGCTCGCCACGGAGGAGTCGGCGACGTTCACGGGAGGCAAGGTGCGTGCGGTCCGGCAGACCCGCCTCGGCGGGATCGCACTGACGTCGACGCCGATCACGGCGAGCCCGGAGCTCGCGCGGGAGGCGATCGCCCGCTCGATCGAGGACAAGGGTGCGCGGGAGGTGCTGCGGCCGAGTCCCGCCTTCGACCAGCTGCGGGCACGGCTCGGGCTGCTCCGCCACGTCATCGGACAGCCGTGGCCGGACGTGCGGTGGTCGCATCTCACTCACACTCTGCCCGACTGGTGTCCGGCGGCGCTCGATCATATGGCCCGCGGCGCGGACCCGGGCGCCGTCGACCTCGTCGGTGCGCTGCGCACGCTCCTGCCCTGGCCGGAGGCGGCCCGTCTCGACGAACTCGCCCCGGAGACGATCGAGGTGCCGAGCGGATCGCGGGTGCGCCTCGACTACCCCGATCCGGACGACGTCGGCGACGACGACTCCCCGCATGGGCCGGTCCTCGCCGTCAAACTCCAAGAGGTCTTCGGGTGGACCGAGGTCCCGCGGATCGCCGACGGTCGGGTGCCCGTCGTCCTCCACCTCCTCTCCCCCGCACGCCGGCCGCTGGCGGTGACGAGTGACCTCGCATCGTTCTGGGAGGGCGCGTACCCGCACGTGCGGGCGGAGAACCGCGGCCGCTATCCCAAGCACCCGTGGCCCGAGGATCCGCTCAGCGCTCCCGCGATGCGCGGAACGAAGCGGTCTGGGACAATGGAACAGTGACTCAGACTCTCCCCTCCGCACCGCCGGCCCCCGCAGCTGACGCTGTCGCCGGGCCCGGTTCGCGGTTGTCGGCTCCCGCGTGGCGGACGTTGCGCGAGGAGCACGAAGCGCAGGTCGCCGCCCGCACCGATGCGCACGTCGCCCGCCGGATGGCCGGGGAGAAGCACCCCGTCGAGGACTTCCTCTTCACGTACTACCCGTTCAAGGCCGGTCAGCTCGCGAAGTGGAATCCCGGAGCCGGGGTCCTCCTCGAGCTCGAGACCTCAGGCGACCGCGAGTACGTCGACCGTCGGTGGTATCGCACGGACGGCACCGTCGCCGAGGTGGACCTCGAGTCCTGGAGAGCCGACCGCGGCGAGGGGGCTCGGTTCATCGCCGCGCTTCTGTCCGCCACCCTCGATCGCGAAGCGAACCTCGGGTGCTTCGGCCTCCACGAATGGGCGATGGTCTATCGGATGAGCGAGGACGAACGCCGCCATCAGCAGGTGCCGCTGCGGCTGAGCTCCGCGGAGACCGACGCCGTCGTCGAACGCCACCGCATCCAGTGCTCCCACCACGATGCGTTCCGCTTCTTCACCGCCGCTGCCAGGCCGCGCAACACGCTCCAGCCGACACGTGAGGGCATGGTCGGCAACGAACAGCCGGGTTGCCTCCATGCGGGCATGGACCTCTACAAGTGGGCGATGAAGATCGGGCCGATCGCCCCGTCGCCGCTCGTCCTCGACTGCTTCGATCTCGCCCTCGACATCCGCACGCTCGACATGGAGGCCTCCCCCTACGATCTGCGCGGCTGGGGCTACGGAGTCGTCGCGATCGAGACCGCGGCAGGCAAGGCGGAGTACATGGAGCGCCAGCAGGCCTTCAGTCACCGTGCGCAGGCGCTGCGCCGGCGCCTCCTCGACGCACTGGCCGCCGCCGGCATCAGCTGAGGCCGGACCCCATGGCCTGGGGCCGACGGTCATCGTCTGGGGCCGGACGCCACTGACGCGGCTTTGCCCCGAGGGCTATCATCGGCGGCATGCGCGCCATCGTCTACGACCGCTTCTCCACACCGCCGCAGCTTGCCGACATCCCTGCCCCGACGGCTCCCGACCATGGCGTCGTCATCGACGTCGACGCCACAGGCGTCTGCCGCAGCGATCATCATGCCTGGTCAGGACACGATGAGACGGTGAGTCTGCCGCACGTGCCCGGGCATGAGCTCGTCGGGCGGATCGCCTCGGCGGGGCCGGCGGTCGAGGGATTCCACGTCGGTGAGCGGGTGACGGTGCCCTTCGTGTGCGGGTGCGGGACGTGCCGGTGGTGCCGCTCCGGCAACGCCCACGTGTGCCCGAACCAGACGCAGCCGGGCTTCACGCACTTCGGGTCATGGGCTGATCAGGTCGTCATCCATCACGCCGACGCCAATCTCGTCGCCGTGCCCGAGGAGCTGCCGGACTCCGCACTCGTCGGGCTCGGGTGCCGCTTCGCCACCGCCTTCCACGGACTGCGGGTCCGCGCCGAGCTGCAGGCCGGTGAGACCGTGGCCGTGTTCGGCTGCGGCGGGGTGGGTCTCTCGACGATCATGATCGCCCGCGCGATCGGGGCACAGGTCATCGCGGTCGACATCAGCGATGCCGCCCTCGACCGGGCCCGGGACCTCGGAGCGAGCCGAACGGTCAGCGCACGCGGACTGGGACCCGGGGAACTCGCCGAGGCTGTCATCCGGGCCGCCGGGGCCGTCGAGCCGGCAGCCGACCGTCCGGGCGGCGTCGCCGTGACCGTCGATGCCCTGGGACGGCAGGACACGATCACCTCGGCGATCGCCTCCCTCGGCCCATTGGGCAGGCATGTGCAGATCGGGCTGCTCGACGGCGAGCCCGTCATCGACGTGCCCCGCGTCATCGCGCTCGAGCTGAGCATCCTCGGCTCCCACGGCATGGCCGCCGCCGGCTACCCCGAGCTCGTCGCCCTCGTCGCCTCCGGCGATCTGCGGCCGCAGGATCTCGTCACCACGACGATCGGTCTCGACCAGGCACCGCAGGCGATGCTCGATATGGATGACGCCGGCGCGGCGACGGCTGGGATGACGCTCATCGACCTCGGGCTCGGCCGCTGACCAGCGGCTCACGCCAACCGGCCGAGCTCACTCCATGACGGCGAGCACGACCGAATGGTCCTGACCGGGCCAGCGTCCGAGCAGGAGACCGGATTCGGTGCCCTCGAGCGGCGAGTCGAGTGTGAGCTCGGTGATGAGTTCGACGTCGCCGGCACCGGCCAGCGGGCCCGTGCCGTGGACGTGGGCGACATCGGTGATCTCCTCGACACGCTCGCCCGCGTCGTCGACGAGGTACTGCTTCGCCGAGGTGCCCGCGGTGGCGATCGTCGCGTCAAGGCGGCGCCGGAACAGGGGATCGCCCATGCCCGCATAGACCCAGCGCGTGCCGAGGACCGAATGCTCCATCGTCGTGATGAGGGCATCGGCGGCACCGTCGAGGGGCTCACCGCGGTACGTCAGCGGCACCTGGAACGTGCGACCGCCGCTCGAGACGATGTGGACCTCGAGCCCGACCTCACCGGCGGGGTCGTCGAACCGATAGGCGGTGACCTTCTGCAGCGGCTCACGCTCGAGGTCGAGGTCGGACGCCCAGTCCTGCGCGGCCACCCACTCCGTGATGACCTCGAGTTTGCCGGGGCTGAGCTCGGCGTCGAAGATGTCAGCCATGGTGTGCCCTTTCGTGGGTCGCGAGGGTGCGGGGCCGGCGGTGCGGTGGTCAGGCCTTGCGTGTGCCGGGGATCCACTCCCCGTCGACGATCTCGTAGTCGGAGAAGATCGCCGGAGCCTCGGTCTGCATGATCTCGCCGATCTTGTTGAACACGAGGCGGATCTCCTCCTCGGCGCCCTTCGCGGTGCGCATCTCGATGACGTGGCGCAGGGAGCGGAGGTTCGCGGTGTAGACGATGCCGGTGGCCAGGCCTTCGGGCGCGAAGCGGCGCATGAACGACGTCATGTGCTTCTTGTGCGCGAACTTCGTGCCCTCCTCGTCGAGGCCGAAGTGCTCGGCCATCCACTTCTGGTGCTCCTCGAGGGTGTCGAGGACCTGGAGGGAGCGCTCCATGAGCTCGGGATCCTCACGCGCCCAGTCGGGGAACCAGAACGGGATGTCGGCGAGGCGGACGTAGCGCAGCGACTCCTGCGAGAACGCGGATCCGGCGCGGTGGCGGATGAGCTCGTGGGTGAGCACCCGTGAGACGTTGTGGAGGACGAACGTGAAGTTCGCGTGCTCGAGCACCGAGCCGTGCTGGGAGGAGATGACGTTGCCGAGGTAGGAGGCCGAATCCGTGCGCACGCGCGAGACGTTGGGGTTGAGTCCCGGTTCCCACGAGCGGTAGCACATGCGGCCGGAGAATTCGAGGAGATCCTCGGCGTCCGGGGACTCGGCGGTCTCGACCCGGTCCGCCCATGAGGAGCCTCCGACGTCGTCGAGGTAGGTCCTCATCGCCTCCCAATCGATGCTGGGCTTGGCGAGCAGTTCAACGGACGGTTCGACCTGGCGCATGGTGCTCCTTGGAGATTGAGGACGACGTTCGCCCCAATCCTACAGAGTCACGACTCTCAGCGATCCGTCGGCGGTGCGTTCGGTCCGGAGCGGTTCCGCCACGCGAGGACGGCCAGCAGGATGCCGCCCCCGCCGAAGAACACGACGCCGACCGCGGCGATGAGCGCGAGGGTCCGCTGGGAGAGGTACGCGGAATCGAACGGCACTCCGGTCAGGGCGAGGATGAGGATCCCGGCGCATGCGGCCGCGAAGCCGAAGCAGCTGAGAATGCAGGCCAGCAGAGCGGTGCGGGCACTCACCCCGGGCAGGCGCATGATGCCGGCGAGCAGGCAGCCGGAGAAGAAGAGGATGACGAGGATCGCGACGACTTCGCCGGTCAGGGCGAGGATTCCACCGAAGAGGACGAAGATTCCCGAGACGACGATGAGGGCGATCGCCTCCCGCCGCTGGCTGCGCTCCCAGCGCTCACCGGGTGAGAGCTTCCGCCGGCTCATGTCGGCCCGCCCAGCGGGGTCGTCGCCACGGGCGTCTCGGAGACGCGGTCGATGAGGTGGGCACCGGCGCCCGGTTCCTCGGTGAGCGCCGAGGTGAGCGTTCCGTCCTCGAAGACGAGCGCTGTGCCGTCGTCGATGCCGTACCCCGGCCCCGGCAGTGCACCTTCGCCGATCCACGTGCGGAAGGAGTCGGCGCGGCCCTCCTCTCCGTGGAAGTGGGGGCAGGCGCTGCCGGCGAGGAACCCGAGGCCGTCGCGCAGCGGAGCGAGCGGACCGAACGAGTCCGTCGAGGAGCCCTCGAACCAGCAGTTCGCGCCCGCACTGATGCCGGCGAGGATCGTGCCGGAGGCCGCGGCCCTGGTCAGCACGGTGTCGACGCCGTGTCGGCGCCACAGGGAGAGCAGGTTGACCGTCGATCCCCCGCCGACGTAGACGAGATCCATGTCGAGCAGCATCTCCGGGTCCGTGTAGTCCCACGGGCTCTGCCCGAACAGCGAGAGCACGTGCGTCTGCGCACGGCCGGCGAAGGCCGCCTCGAAGCGCTCACAGTAGTCACGGCTGTCACCTGCCGCGGTGGGGATGAAGCAGACGGCAGGCAGAACGCCGGGCCGGGTCGCCCTGGCCCGCGCGAGCAGCCAGTCGTCGATCGCCGACTCCCCGGTCTCGGACATCGAGAACCCTCCCCCGCCGAGGGCGACGATCGTGCCGGGCATGCTCACGGGACCCGGTGCGTCCACGCCTCGGTGCCGAACTTCTCGGTGACGAGCTCACGCGCGCGGGCCAGCTCCGCCTCGGTGTACGTGTCCTCGGCGGCGCCGTAGCGGTCGGTGAAGGTCCGGGCCATCGTGTCGATGATGGCCTCACGGGACTCCCCGGTCTGACTGCGCAGCGGGTCGACGCGCTTCTTCGCACTCGCCACGCCTTTGTCCGAGATCTTCGCCTCGCCGATGCGCAGGATCTCGACCATCTTGTCGGCGTCGATGTCGTAGCTCATCGTCGCGTGGTGGAGCAGCGTGCCGTCGCGCAGGCGCTTCTGCGCGGCGCCGCCGATCTTCCCGGCCGTCGAGGAGATGTCGTTGATCGGCTTGTAGAACGCGTCGACGCCGAGGCCCTGCAGGGCCGCGAGCACCCACTGGTCGAGGAAGACGTAGGACTCCTGGTAGTCGAGACCGGCGACGAGCGAGGGCGGAACGAACATCGAGTAGGTGATGCAGTTGCCGCCTTCCATGAACATCGCCCCGCCGCCGGAGATCCGCCGCGCGACCTCGACGGCGTACTTCTCGACGCCTGCGGGCCGGATCTCGTTGGCGTAGGACTGGAAGGCGCCGATGACGGTGGCGGTGTCGTCCCATTCCCAGAACCGCAGGGTCGGTGCCCGACGGCCGGCGGAGACCTCTTCGAGGAGGACCTGGTCGAGGGCGACGTTGACTCGGGTGGGCAGCACGTCGCCGCGGATGAGCTGCCAGTCGAAGTCAGTGAAGTTCGCGGCCGAGCCGAGAGCGCGGCGCACGACGGTGGCGACATCGGCGGTGGAGAACCCGTGCATCGCGAGTTCGGACCCGTACGCAGCCAGGGCCGCGTCGAGGCGGTCGCGCAGCTGTGCGTTGTCGGCGGTGACGCTGGCACCGATGAGCGCGGGAGCGAGGTCGAAGTAGGCGTCCTCGGGTTCGAGGAAGAAGTCGCCGGAGATCTGCAGACCGGTGATGACCTGCCCGTCGGTCTCGACGTCGGCGACGACGAGCTTGCCGCCGATCACCTTGTATTCGGCGTGGAACTGCTGGGTCTCATTCGTCATGGTCCCACGCTACGCCGCCCCACGTGAGGCGGCCAGTTCGCTCACTCGGTCACTGTCCGGTCAGGGACCTCCAGAGGAAGCGGTAGCTGAGCGCGCGGACGAACGCCGCCTGCTTGTTGTCCGAGGCCGCGGCATGCCCGCCCTCGGTGTCCTCGAAGAACCAGACGTCGGGGATGTCCATCGCCTGCATGCGGGCGGCCATCTTCCGCGCCTGGACGGGGCCGACCCGGTCATCCGAGGTGGCCGTCCAGAAGAGGACGGGCGGATAGTCGGCGTCGGCGGCGAGGAGGTGGTACGGCGAGAATGTGCGGATGAACTCCCAGTCCTCCGGCACGTCGGGGTCACCGTATTCGGCCTTCCACGAGTAGCCGGCGCTCAGCTTCGTGTAGCGGCGCATGTCGAGCAGCGGCACGCCGCAGGAGACGGCGCCGAAGAGCTCAGGGTACTGCGTGAGCATGTTCCCGACGAGGAGGCCGCCGTTCGATCCTCCGGCGCAGCCGAGGTTCGCCGGGCGGGTGACGCCGCGGTCGATGAGGTCGCGGGCGACGGCGGAGAAGTCCTCGTAGGCGCGCATCCGGTTCTCGCGCATCGCCGAGGTGTGCCAAACCGGTCCGTACTCGCCGCCGCCGCGGATGTTGGCAAGCACGTAGACGCCCTTCCTGCCCGCTGGGAGCGACGCGTCGCCCGTCGTCTCCCGGCTCAGCCAGCCGAGGCCGACGATCGGCGAATAGACGGGGGTGCGGCTGACTTCGAATCCGCCGTAGCCGTCGAGGAGCGTCGGGTTGGCGCCGTCGAGGGTGAGTCCCTCCTCGGCGATCTGGAAGTACGGGATCCGGGTCCCGTCGGCGCTCGTCGCAAAGTGCTGTTCGACGCTGAATCCGTTTGCGGGGAAGAGCGCGGGCGAGGATTTGATGACGGCGGTGTCCTCGCGGTCGGCGTCTGCCGCATCGCGGTCGGCGTCTGCCGCGGTGCGGGCGCTGTCGAGGCTGCCGTAGGACAGCGTCGACGGGGTGAGGAACCCGGTGCTGACGAGCCAGAAGTCGTTGGCCGTCGCGTCGTCGTCGGGGTCGACGGGGCTGAGGCTGACCATGTGGTTCGCGGGCACTCCCGGCAGCGGCGTCGACGAGAAGTCATCGCCCGGGTCGAGGACGAGGAGTTCGGACTGGACGTCGTGGAGGAGTTCGAGGACAAGGAAGTCACGCGTCTTCGCCCACGACCGCAGGGCGGTGTGGCCATCGGGGGCGAAGATGACACGGGGTCGGATCGTGCCGGCCGTGACCTCGGCGGTGGGGGCGGCGGCCAGCCCGCCGGCGGGCACGACGATGCTCCCGGCATCCCAGGCCGTCTGCGGCCGGAAGAGCACGTAGTCGTCGTCGACGCCGACGGAGACGTCGGTCGGAACGTCGACGCTGATCCAGGCCTCCTCCCACGTCGCGGCGGTCGTCGGCAGGCTGCCGTCGTCGGCCCGGATGTCGTCGAGGTCGAGGAAGCTCAGCGTCGAGTTGAAGAAGTCGATGGCGTCGATGACGACGGCGCGGTCGCGGGTCCGCTGCTGCGGGGCGCCGACGTCGCTGCCGACGAAGATCGCGACGTGGTCGCGGGGCACTTCAGCGACGATGGGTGCCTCGGCGATCGCCTGCCCGCGGCGGAGGACACGTGCCTGGCGGGGGTAGGACGAGGTGGTCAGTGAGCCGGGTCCGGTGTCCGTGGCCACGAGGATCGTGTCGGCGTCGAGCCACGCGAAACGGGTCTTCGCGGCGGGAATGTCGAAGCCGTCGGCGACGAAGGTCTTCGTCTCGAGGTCGAATTCGCGCACTCGGTGGGCGTCGCCGCCGTCGGGCGAGAGCGACACGAGGGCCCGAGTGTGGTCGGGGCGCAACACCGAGGCACCCGCCCAGACCCACGGAATGCCTTCGGTGCGGGCGAGTTCGTCGACGTCGAGGAGGACATCCCACTCGGGGTCGGCGGTGCGGTAGCTGTCCCAAGTGGTACGGCGCCAGACGCCCTTCGGATGCTCTTTATCGCGCCAGAAATTGACGTAGTGGTCGCCGCGTTTGGTGACCATGGGGATCCGGTCGTCGGAGTCGAGGGCCGTGAGGATCTCGTCGGACATCTGGTCGAAGAGTCCGTCGCGGAAGTGGTCGAGGGTGGCAGCGTTCTGGTCGCGGACCCAGGCGAGCTGGTCATCGCCGTCGATGTCTTCGAGCCAGAGGTTCTCATCGTCGGGTTCGGGAGACTGGGCACTGGGTTCCGGCGAAGCACTGTTCATGCTTCCATCCTGCCAGCTCAGCGGGTCTCTTGCGACTCAGGTCACATGACTGCGCGGGGCCGGGCTCGGGTCACAGCGGCGGACGGTGCATGACGAGGCCGGGGCGGCCGTTGGGGGCCTGGGGTCCGTGTCCGAGCGCGGTGAAGCCGAGGCTTGCGTAGAGGCGGCGCGCGGGGCTGTCGATGTCATCCGTCTGCAGCCAGCAGCCGTAGCCGGCGATCGCGCTCAGCCAGGTCACGAGCGTGATGCGCCCGAGGCCGGAGGTCCGCAGCCGAGGGTCTCGGGCGAGGAGGTTGAGCGCGAACGTCCACTCGAGCGTCGGGGCGGCATCGCCGAGGCGGTCGCGGAGTTCGTAGGCCCATTCGTAGTTCTGCTCCTGCCATGCCCAGAAGTGGCCGTAGGCGATCGCGCGGAGTCTGCCGTCGCCGGCCGAGCGGACGAGGGCGGTGAGGACCTGGCCCTTGCGCACCGAGGCGTCGTAGACCTTCGCGAAGTGCGCCGCGTACTTCGGATCCTCGTTGAGCGGGGGTTCTGCGGCGGCGGCGCCGTAGAGTTCGCCGACTTCGTCCGGGGGCGGAAGCACGCCGTGCACGCCGACGGCCGATGCCACCGGCTCCCACGCATCGCCGAGGCCGCCGGGAAGCCCCCAGACGAGTTCGACAGGCAGTGTTGCGTCCGCGGCCGTCGGTGCCCCGGTCCCGGGAAGGTCGTTCATACTACAACCTTAACGACTTGAGTAGTCATTGCACTGAACACCAGGCAAACTGATGTCACAGTCCGGTGAGGGAATCGGCAGTGGACTGCGATCCGACATCGGGTTGCCGGTCGGCATTGGGCAGTCGGTCGACTGCCGCGGGTCATCAGGCACCTGTCCGCGCCGCGACGTCTCTGGCCAGCCGGGCTTCGACCGGGCTCTCCCCTGGCCGCCGACTCGCTCGCGGCGCTCATCGCCGCCGACCCGACGTAGCGCATCGACCATCCGGTGGCCGCTCTCGATCGTGGGGAGTCACGACAGACCCGTCCCCTCGAGTCAGTCCCGCGCTGAACTCATCGGTGATGCGCCATCTCGACTCCGACGACACCGGAACTGCTTCGACGATCTGCCAGATGACATGCGAGTTCGTCTGGTCCGAGACCTCTGACGTGACGCGTTCTCTCCCACGGGTCTCTGCTTCGCCCACGTTTCCCACACCGCCCGGGTCGCGGGCATGCGCTCGTTCGCCTGCGCGCTCGTCGCCGCGGGTCGGCTCGAGGGTGTGCCGTCGCTCGTCAGTGTGCTGCCGCCCCGTCTTCGGCTGCCGCTCCGCCTCTGGTTGCGCTCCGGCATCTTGTTTCCGTCCGGGGTCTGGTTGCGCGGCGGCACTCTTCCGCGCTCCGGCATCTGGTTGCCGCCCGGCGCCTGGTTGCGCGGCGGCACTCTTCCGCGCCCCGGCATCTGGTTGCCGTCCCACGCTGGATCTTCGGCTGTCGATCGGGCGGGTTCTCATTGTGTATCGGTGGCCGGTCGGCGTCGTGACGATGAGTTCTTCGGCGGTGGCGCGGTGCCGCCACCCCGCGAGCTCTTTCGTGTAATTGCAGGCGGCGCACAGTCCTGAAGCGTTGCCCCAGGTGGTGGCGCCGCCGTCAGCGACAGGCGTGGCATGGTCGACATGTCTGATCAGGGCGTCACACCACGGGGTCCGGCACACGTCATCGCGGACGAGGACCATCTGGCGCAGCAGGCCGCCGAACTCCCGGCGCTTCGAATCCATGGCGACGAGCTGACCATCCGCGGGTCGGGTGTAGAGCCGCCGCAGGAACACGCTCGCGTCGTTCTCGGCGATGAGCGACCGTGCCGCGCCGGCCGGAATCGGGCCGAATCCCGGCAGCCAGGCCGGGTCGTCACCGACGTCGAACATCGTCTCGTCGTTCATCACGACGAGCACGTCGAGCGGAACCGCCTCGGCGCTCTCCTGCCCGGTCACGCGCTCGACGAGCAGGTCTGCCATCGTCTGGCTCTGCGTGCTGCCACCGGATTCTCCGGTTCCCACCCGGGTTGCCGCGGATGTCGAGAGATTCGCGAATGCGGCGACGGCCTGCTGCATCGGCAGGAATGCCGTGAGGTAGGCCATGTTGCCCGGAGCCGGTCGAACGGTGACGCGGCGTTCGGTCGTGCAGTGATCGAGGTGGTCGACGGCCGCGACCTGGTCGAGCTTCTGTGCCAGCATCCGCACTTCGCTGCTGAGTCGCCCCACCCCCACCTCGGCGAGACGATCGGCCATCTGCGCATCGAGCTCCTGCTTCTTCTCCCGTGGCAGCCAGGAGGACTCCCGCGCGACCGCCTGGGCCTTCTCCTCCGAGATCTGTCCCTGCGACAGGGCCGAGTACGTGTGCGGCAGATCCATGAGCAGGGTGCGAGCGAATCCGATGAGCTTGCTGCCGCGCGCACGCGACACCTTGCGGGCGAGACCGACCTCCGCTCCCACTCCCCTGCCCTGACGTGCACTGGGCACACCGTCCTCGGCCTCCCGGTTGCGGCGATGCATGTCGAAGGTGAGGGCCTCACGTGCCTGGGCGGCAGCGGCGGCCGAGGTCAGCTCCTCGAGCGCGGTGATCCGCTCGATCGCCTCACGCTCAGTCGTCGCCGGAGGCAGAGCGGACAGCGCTTCGCGCCAGCGGACGATGTCCGCGATGACGTCTGACACGGTCTCCGACTCCATGACACAACCCTAGAGGTCGGTACTGACACGAGCCTGCCGAACGATGTCACCGCAGGTCAGGCCGCTTCCGCCGGATTCGGCGACGGGGCGCCCGACCACCCGGCTCAGACGAGCTTCTCCCCCGTCGTCTCCCGCGCGAGGAACCCCATGAGCACGACGGCGACGACGACGAGCACCCCGGTGAGGACGAACGTCGTGACGAGCCCGAGCACGGGCCACATGAACGCCCCGAAGACCAGAGGTGCGATGCCGGTGGCGATCCGGGACGCCGCTGACGCCCACCCGAAGCCGGAGCCGCGCAGCCGGGTCGGATAGAGCTCGGAGACGTAGGTGTAGAGCGTCGGGATGGCGATCTGGATGACGAATCCGAAGCCGATGATGCTCGCCTTCGCCGCAAAGCTCAGCTCCGATCCGGAGGCCTCGATGAAGACGGCCACGCACACGAGGAGGCCCGCCGAGACGATCGCCGTGACCCCGAGCACCAGTTTGCGTCCGAGGCGCTCGACGACGAGCGCGGAGACGACGACACCGAGGATGCCGACGGCGGTCATCGCACCGGTGACGAGGAAGGCCGCCTGGTCGCCGAGTCCCTGCTTCTTGAGGATCCCCGGCAGCCATGTCAGTACCGCGTAGTAGACAAGGAGGACGGAGACGAAGAGCGCCCACGACACCAGCGTCGTCTTCGCCGAGTACTGCCACAGCTGAACGAGCTGACCGCTGGCAGCCCGCAGCTGACCGCTGACGGAGGTGATGAGACCCGCAGAGTTCCCCTGCACGCCCGAGGAGTCCCCCGGGGTGCCCGCAGAGTTCCCCAGCACGCCCGAGGAGTCCCCCGGGGTGCCCGCAGAGTTCCCCCGCACGCCCGAGGAGTCCCCCGGGGTGCCCGCAGAGTTCCCCTCCATGCCCGCGGAGTCGCCCTGCCTGGCCGCCGCGCCCTCGCGCAGATCGACGATGTCAGTCCGGGTGCGGTCAGTCTGAATGCGATCAGTCTGAGTGCGGCGCCTGGTTTCCTCGCCGAGGCTGTCGTGGCCGTCGCTGGCGGACACCGCGGTCGGCACGTCGTGCGTCCAGGTCGTGACGTTCGCGCCTGTGCGCTTGACGAGTCTGGCGATGATGGCGTCGGCTTCGGCCGTGCGCCCGACCGAAGCGAGATAGAGGGGTGATTCGGGGATCCCGAACCGCACGGCGACCGTGAGCAGGGCGGGAATGATCATGACGAGCATGATGAGCCGCCAATCGCCCATGGTCAGCAGCCACGCGGAGACGAACGCGCACAGTGAGGCGCCGATCGGCCACCACCCGTCCATCGCGGTGAGGACGCGTCCGCGGTGCCGGCTCGGAGTGAACTCGCCGACGAGTGCGTAGTCGACGGGGATGCATCCGCCGAGCCCGAATCCGGCGAGGAACCGGAACGCGATGAACCACCCGAACTCGGGCGCGAAGGCTCCGGCGACGGTGAAGATCGAGAAGACGAGGAGCGTGAGTGTGAACGCCTTCTTGCGGCCGATGACATCGGCGATGCCGCCCCAGACGAAGGCACCGAGGGCCATGCCGATGAGGTTGGCCGTGGCGATCCACGCCGCCTCGCCGACGCTCAAATCCCAGTGCTCGCTGAGCAGGGGGATGAGGAAGCCGTTGAGGGCGACATCCCAGGCGTCGAACATGAAGCCGAGACCGCCGATGAGGAAGATCACGCCCTGCGTGTTCCATTTCCACGGCAGGTTTGCGATGACGTCGGAGGCAGTGGGCGTCGAGGTCGAGGCTGCGGCTGTCACGAGGACACAGTACAACGTTTAACGCACAGATGCGCAAAACATGCGTCGGGGCGAGATGCACCGAGGCGGACCCCGCTCGCGACCACGATGGTCAGCGAGCCGGCTCCGCCTCCGCAGAGCAGGTGGCGTTCGATGCCCGAGCGTCCGGATGTCGGAGCACCCGGGTACCCGATCGCCCGAATGTCGGCGCACCCGGGTACCCGGACACCCGACCTCCCGAGCGCCAGAGCCTCAGAGCGCCGCAGCGCCCGAGCCCCTCAGCGCCTCGAGTGCTCAGCTCCTCACGCGAGGCGCACGAGCCAGTTGTTCTTGTCCTCGGCGCGGCCGTACTGGATGTCGAGCAGCGCCTTGCGCAGCGCCATCGTCTTCTCTCCGGGCTCGTCGCCGTGGTCGATCGTGAACTCGTCGGACACGAGCTTGCCGATCGGCGTGATGACGGCGGCGGTGCCGCATGCGAACGCCTCGACGATGTCGCCGTTCTCCGCGCCCTCACGCCATTCGTCGATGGTGATCGGCCGCTCGACGGGTTCGAGGCCGAGGTCGGGTGCGAGGTCGAGCAAGGACCGCCGGGTCACACCGTCGAGGATCGTGTCGCTGAGCTCGGGGGTGAGCAGCTTGCCGTCCTTCGTCACGAGCATGAGGTTCATGCCGCCGAGCTCATCGATGTACTTGTGCTCCTCGGCATCGGTGAAGAGCACCTGCTGGCAGCCGTTATCCGCCGCCTCCTGCTGCGCGAGGAGGGAGGAGGCGTAGTTGCCGCCGCACTTCGCGAAGCCCGTGCCGCCGGAGCCGGCGCGGTTGAGCTTCTTCGACAGCCAGATCGAGACCGGCTTGATGCCGCCGGCGAAGTAGGGACCGGCGGGCGAGGCGATGACGTAGTAGTCGACCTCGTGGCTCGCCCGCACCCCGAGGAACCGCTCCGAGGCGATCATGAACGGACGCAGGTAGAGGCTCGACTCGTCACCGTCGGTGCCCGGCGTCGGCACCCACGCCTCATCCGTCGACACGAGTGCCTTGAGCGAGTTGATGAAGTCCTCTTCGCTCAGCTGCGGCAGCGCGAGGCGCTCGGCGGAGCGGTTGATGCGCACGGCGTTGCGGTCCGGGCGGAACGTCCACACCGAACCGTCGGCGTGACGGTAAGCCTTGAGGCCCTCGAAGATCTCCTGCGCATAGTGGAAGACCGCGGCCGCCGGGTCGAGGACGATCGGACCGTAGGGTTCGACCTGGTGGGCCTGCCACCCGTCCTCGTTCGTGTACCGGATGTGGGCCATGTGGTCGGTGAAGTACTGCCCGAACCCGGGATCCTTCTTGATGTCCTCGCGCACCAGCTCCGGCTGCGGCTGGATGTTCTTGAGGACGGCGAATTCAGTCATCAGAGCTTCTTTCCCAGTTGTGAGGCGTAACACGTCTCAGGGTAGTCCATCGGACGGCCCCGTCATCCATCGGGGGTCGACTCCCACTTCGCCGAGGCGGGGCTTCCCTCCGCGGCGAGGTGGCCTGTCGTCCCGGTGGGCCCGAACGACCCCTCCCCGCGGGCCCGAACGACCCGTCTCGGCGGGCCCGGACGACGCGCTCAGTTGCCCGGTTCACCCCAGTCGGGCGGCGATCGCGTCCCCCACCTCGGCGGTGGTCCGCGAGGTGCCGTCGCGCTCGGCGAGGTCGGCCTCGACGGCGGCCTCGATCGCGGCGGCCACGGAATCGAGTCCGAGGTGGGAGGCCATGAGCGCTCCCGAGAGGATCGACGCGGTGGGGTCGGCGATCTGCTTGCCGGCGATGTCCGGCGCCGAACCGTGGATCGGTTCGAAGAGGCTCGGCGCGGTGCCCTCGACGTTGAGGTTGCCCGAAGCGGCCAGGCCGATTCCCCCGGTCACCGCGGCGGCGAGGTCGGTGAGGATGTCACCGAAGAGGTTGTCGGTGACGATGACGTCGTAGCGCTCGGGGTCGGTGACCATGTAGATCGTGCACGCATCGGTGTGCTCGTAGTTGACGGCCACCTCGGGGAACTCCTCCCCGACCTTCTCGACGACGCGACGCCACAGGTGCCCGGCATGGACCATGACGTTGTGCTTGTGGACGTAGGTGAGCTTCTTCCGCCTGGCCTGCGCACGCTCGAAGGCATCGCGCACGGCCCGCTCGACGCCGTACCAGGTGTTGACCGACACCTCGGTCGCGACCTCGTGCGGGGTGTCCGTGCGCACCGAGCCGCCCATGCCGGTGTACGAGCCCTCCGTGCCCTCGCGGACGACGACGAAGTCGATCGCGGGACGGGCGGCGAGCGGGCTCTCGACGCCGGCGAAGAGCTTCGCGGGACGGAGGTTGACCGCGTGGCCGAGCCCGAAGCGCATCTTGAGGATGACCCCGCGCTCGAGGACGCCCGACGGCACACTCGGGTCGCCGCACGCGCCGAAGAAGATCGCATCATGGTCGCGCAGGGCCGCGAGTTCGTCATCGGTGAGCGTCTCGCCCGTCTCGTGCCAGCGCTTGGCCCCGACCTCGTAGTCGGTGAGCTCGAGGGCGACCGGCTCCCCGGAGACCTCGATCGCGCGCTGGAGGACCTTGAGCCCCTCCGGCACGACCTCGGTGCCGATTCCGTCGCCGGGCATGACCGCAATGGAGTACGTCTTCATGCCCGCCAGACTAGAGTGCATCTCATCATGCAACCAGCCCATATCAGTATGTGAAACGACCGCTCAGGTGCCCACCGATCCTCCCACAGGTCCGAACGTGGACAATTTCACGTCTCAAACTTCGTCTGCGGCTACAAATTCCTTGGTCGACCGACGAAAATGGTGGTCAGCCGTCGCGACTCGAGCGCGACCGCAGACTCGCCGACTCACCGCTTCCGAGAGAAAGTCGATCCTTGACAGAAACGATCCGCAATCGTCGCGCCGCCTCCCTCCCCGCCAAGCTGTCCCGCTCGTGGCTGCTCGTCAATGCGGCGAAGGAGGCCCTGTTCGCACCCGCACAGGCGTCCGAGGCCGATTCTGTCATCTTCGACCTCGAGGCCTCGGTGGCCGAGGACAAGAAGCTCGAGGCCCGCGACAACGTCGTCCGCGCGCTCGAGTCCGGCATGTCGGCGTGGGTGCGCATCAACAAGATGGAGTCGGAGTTCTGGGACGACGACCTTGCGGCCGTCGCGATGCTGCCCGGTCTGCGCGGGGTCATGCTGCCGGAGACCGAGCGCCCCGAACAGGTCTCCTACACCGCGATGCGCGCGAAGGCCGGACTGCCCGTGCTCGCGCTCCTCGAATCGGCCCGCGGCGTCGAGAACGCGACGAAGATCGCCGAGGCGCCCGGCACCTTCCGCCTCGCCTTCGGCACGAACGACTTCCGCAAGGACACCGGTTTCTCCGGTGACCCGATGGCGCTCGCCTACGCCCGGTCGCGCCTGACCATCGCCTCGCGCATGGGCGGTTTGCCCGGCGCGATCGACGGCCCCTCGGCCGCCGATGCCAGCGACGAGCAGGTGCGCGAGGACGCCGACGTCACCCACAACATGGGCATGACGGGCAAGCTCGTGCTGGGCATCGACCAGGTCAACGCCCTCAACGAGGCGATGAGCCCGAGCGAGGACGAGCGCACGTGGGCCCGCCAGATGCTCGCGGCGGCCGAAGGCGGCACGGAGATCACCGACGGCTCCTACCTGCCGCGTCTGGCGCGCGCGAAGAAGATCGCCTCGCTCGCCGACACCTACGGTCTCTGGAACGCCTGATCAGCGCCGATGCACCCGGGGCCGGGCAGCCGGCCCCGCGCTCCCGTCCGCCTTTCCCGGGACCGTCCGAGGTCGCCCCCACACCGCGGTGGGCGCTGTGGTCGGTGCTGCCGGCCATGCTCCTCGTCGGCGCGTTCGGCCTCTGGCTGCGCCTGACCCGCACCGGTCCGACCCCGCTCGATGTGTGGTGGGCCCACCTGGTCAAGGTGCCCCTCGACTCCGTGCCGTACTGGGTCGCGGTCACCCTCGCCGAGGTGGGCGGCGGCAATGGGGCGATGATGTGCACGGCACTGGCTGCCGCGATCTTCATCCTGTTGCGCCGGTTCCGCGCCGCTGTCGTCATCGTCACGACGATGCTGCTCGGCGTCGGCCTCTCCGAGCTCATCAAGCTGCTCGTCGAGCGGGCACGCCCGGGCGATCAGCTCTACTCGTCGCTGGGCTATTCCTATCCCTCCGGTCATTCGATGGGCGCGGCGGCGCTGGCCTTCGGGCTCGCGCTCATCGTCACGCGGGCGGCGACGAGCACCCGCGCCGATCCCCTGCGACTCCACTTCCACTGGTCGCTGCTGCTCGCCGCAGGCTGGGTGCTCGCAATGATGTGGTCGCGCACCGCACTCCAGGTCCACTGGCTCACCGACACGATCGCCGGCGTCCTCGTCGGGCTCACCGCCGCGATCCTCGCCGATGCCCTGTGGACGTGGATCGGCGTGCGCACCCGCTCACCCCTGCTGCTCCGTTAGGCGCTCTCCGCTAGCCCCTCCCGGCAGCGCCGAGCACATCGAGGGCGGCGCTGACCGTCTGCGCGACGAGGCGGTCGTCGATCGGGGGCAGGCCGGGGAGGACGAGGCGCATGAGGAGAGGCCCGGTGAGCAGATCGGCGAGCCAGTCGGGGTCGGCACCGGGGGCGATCTCGCCGCGGTCGACGGCGCGGGCGAGGATGACCTGCGTGAATTGCCGCCGCGGTGAGAGGTAGGAGTCGAAGAACGCCGCCGCGCCGGACACATCGCCGGCGATGTCAGCGGCCCATCCGGCGAAGCCGCGGGTGACGACGGGGTCGGTGAAGAGCCGCTGCTGGCGAGCCTGCACCTCAGCGAGGTCGCCGGCGAGGCTGCCGGTGTCGATGTCGGTGTCCGTGCCGTGGCGGGCGGCGAGCACGAGCGGCACCACCTCGGCGAGATTGCGGAACCGACGGTAGAAGGCGGGCTTGTTCGTTCCCGCGCGCTCGACGACGAGGTCGACGGTGACGGACGCGTATCCGCGTTCGATGACGAGATCGGTGAGGGCGCTGACGATCTCGGATTCCGTTGCGCTCTTGCGCGGGCGACCGGTTCGGCTCATAGTGTAACCAATAGTAACGTTAATCAGCGCGGACGACCCCCGGTCGCCGGTGAGGGGATCCCATGTACAAGCGCATCGTCAAGGCCCGCATCCGCGCGGTCTTCGATCAGATCAGCCGCGGCGAGGTCATGCCCATGGTCGACAGCCTCGCCCCGCGGTTCGTCTACGTCTTCCACGGCGACCATGCGCTCGGCGGTCGGCGCACCACCCGGGAGGCGATGATCCGCTGGTGGGAGCGGGTGGGGAGCATCCTGCCAGGCGCCCGGTTCGCCGTCGACGACGTCATCGTCGACGGCGGACCGTGGCACACGCGGATCGCTGTGCGCACCCGCGTCTCGGGCGCACTGCCCGGCGGCGGCCGCTACGAGAACACGATGTTCCAGTTCCTCACCCTGCGGTGGGGACGGATCACCGCGGTCGAGACGCTGGAGGACCTGCAGGTCCTGCAGCGGGCGCTCGCCGAGGTGGCCGCCGCGGGCAATCCGGACGCCGCGGCCGCACCGATCTCGGACTCGCCCTGACCGGCACGTCGGCCTCAGTGCGCGCCGACGGCGTCGAAGCGCGCACCCTCCGGCTTCGCCTCGAGCAGCATGAAGACGAGGACGATGAGCGGTCCGGCGAACGGGACGAGGGCGATGAAGAGCAGCGGCCCGGGCATGTTGACGTCGTGGAGACGACGGACCATGAGCGCGAGCAACGGCACGATGACGGCGAGGAAGACGACGACGAGGAGCACGAGGCCGAGCCAGATGAGGATCGCCGCCGGCGCATGGTTCATGATGCCCGGGGGCTGCTCGAAGGTGATCGCCTCACCGGTCGACGGGTCGACACCGAGTTCGGTGACCTTGGGGTTCGCAGCCGCCCACGCGAAGCCGATCGACATTCCGATGACGACGAGCGCATAGGGGATCGCCATGGCGATGGCGACGAACAGGTAGACCCACCAGAACTCGCTGCGCGAGGCGCGGCCGGAGAACACCGAGTACTTCTTGACGAAGCGGGCCAGCGCCTGCTTCGGACGGGCACCGCGCAGCGGCAGCGCCAGATCGCCGAGGCCGCCGGCAGCGGCCGTGCCGGCCGCCGGGGCCTGGTGGGTGTCCTGCCCGGGGACGGGCAGAGGGGACTGAGGGGAGTTGGTCATGAGGTTCCTTCATGGAGTGGAACCGGCCCGACGCAGGCCACCCGAGGACGACCAGCGCTGGACCGGCGATGGTCGATGCAGTCACCGAGGGATTCGATGTGCGCTGACCATCATAGCGGTGCCCCGCACCCGCCTGCGCGAATTCGGGGCACCGAGGCGTCTGTGACGGTCTCGCTCAGTCCTCGTCGAGCGAGACCGCGGAGAACGCCGAGGCGTTGACGGCGCCGGCGACGGCCCGCACGACCTCCTCGGGCACCGCCGAATCGACGGCCATGACCGAGAGCGCCTCGTTGTCCTCCGAGGACGGTGAGACCTGCATGCCCGCGATGTTGATCTCGTTGGCACCGAGCGCGAGCCCGAGCTGACCGATGATGCCCGGACGATCCTCGTAGCGGAAGATGAGGAGGTTGTCGGTGAGCTCGATCTCGAGATCGAAGCCGTCGACCTCGGTGAGCTTCTGCACGAGCCTCGGGCCCGTCACGGTGCCGGCGACGGTGATCCGCTGACCGTCCCCGGTCGTCGCGGTCAGGCGCGTGATGTTGCGGAACGATTCGCAGTAGGGATCGGTCGTCAGTTCGACCCCGATCCCCCGCTCCTCGGCGAGCAGCGGGGCGTTGACATAGGAGACCTGGTCGGAGACGACGTCCTTGAACAGGCCCTTGAGCGCCGAGAGCTTGAGGACGGAGACGTCCTTGTCGGCGATCTCGCCGTTGACCTCGACCTTGAAGTGCGTGACCGAGGATTCGGCGAGCGCGTTGACGACCCGGCCGAGGCGCTCGGCGAGCGGAATGCCGGGACGGACGTCCTCGTGGATCGCCCCGCCCGCGACGTTGACGGCGTCGGGGACGAGCTCACCGGCGAGCGCCTTGCGCACGGACTTCGCGACCGCGACCCCGGCCTTCTCCTGGGCTTCGGCCGTCGACGCGCCGAGGTGGGGCGTGACGTTGACGGCGTCGAGCTCCATGAGCGCAGACGGCTCGGGCGGTTCGACGTTCCACACGTCGATGCCGGCGCCTCCCACGGTGCCCGCAGCGACCGCCTCGGCGAGGGCCTCCTCATCGATGATGCCGCCGCGGGCGACGTTGATGAAGCGGGCGCCGGGCTTCGCGAGCGCGAACTGCTCGGTGCTGATCATGCCGATCGTCTCGGGCGTCTTGGGCATGTGGACGGTGACGAAGTCGGAGACCGCGAGCAGCCCGGGCAGGTCGACGACCTCGACGCCCATCTGCGCGGCGCGCGCCTGCGTGATGTAGGGGTCGTAGCCGACGAGGCGCATCCCGAAGGCCTTCGCGCGTTCGGCGACGAGCCCGCCGATGCGTCCGAGGCCGATGATGCCGAGCGTCTTCTCGTAGAGTTCGACGCCGGTGAACTTCGAACGCTTCCACTCCCCCGCCTTGAGCGAGGTGTTGCCGGCGCCGAAGTACCGCGCCGAGGCGAGGATGTGGGCCATCGTCAGCTCGGCGGCGGAGATGATGTTCGATGTCGGGGCGTTGACGACCATGACACCCGCCGAGGTGGCGGCCGGGACGTCGACATTGTCGAGGCCGACGCCGGCGCGAGCGATGACCTTGAGGTGCGCAGCCGCGGCGATCGCCTCGGCGTCGACCTGGGTGGCCGAGCGGACGAGGATCGCATCGGCGTCGACGATGTCGGTGAGCAGGCGGGAGCGGTCAGCGCCGTCGGTGTGACGGATCTCGAAGTCCCCTCCGAGTGCGTCGATGGTGGCCGGTGACAGGTTTTCGGCGATGAGCACGATGGGCTTGGGCACTGAGTTACTCCTTCAGGGATCCGGGACGGGCTCATCATATGAGACTGAGTGAAAACCTTCACAAGGTCTCAGGATCTGGGAACACCGTCCGCACCCCGAGCGGGCTGGGCGCCTCGAGCACCCCGGGCCACCCCCGGCGTCAGAATCCGTTCGGCGAGTACGGCATCCGCTCGAGGCCGAACATCGACTTCGCCTGGACGGCGGCTCCCGGCACGTTCTCCTCGATGCGACCGGCACGCACGAGGATGACCGGGTCCGCCCCGCCGAAGTAGAGGGAGCCGAGTTCGGCGATGCCGAGGCTGAGGTCGGCCGGCGTCGACTCCGAGACCGTCTCGACCGTGGCGCTCTGCCCGTCGGAGGTGAGCCGGAAGCGTCCCCCGGTGAGCTCCTGCGGGTCGTCGATGTCGAGGACGAGGGTGCCCGGGACGAACCATGCGCGGGCCTCGAGCGCGGCCCTGACGTCGAGGATCCGGATCCAGATGTTGTCCTCCGTCGACGTCGTCTTCACGCGGCGGGAGTCGGTGAGCAGCCACGGCAGCGGTGAGTCCTCGGCGGATTCACCGAACTTCACCCGGGTCGAGAGGTCGATCGCGGCGAGGAAGGACCACAGTGAGGCGTAAGCGGCGTCGGTGACCGCGACGAAGTCGATGAGCTCGATCGTCGGCGGGGTCGTCGACCAGCCCGCGAACTTGTAGGAGACGTAGCCGTCGGGTTCGCCGTCCTCCCCGAAGTGCAGGGCCGCGCGGACTCCGCGATCGGCCTCACCGGTCTCGGTGTTGAGCGCGCCGGTGGCCCGTTCGACGTAGGTCTGCTGCCGTTCCATCGCCCCCGGCGAGGTCTTCATGAACTCGCCGTAGATCTTCGGCGCGAGTTCGCGCAGGACGCTCGGCAGGCACATCTCCACCCGCCGGTCGGGTTCGCGGATCATCTGGAATCCCGGCGAGGTGTCGACCTCGATCGCGTGCGACCACGTCGCCACCCCGAAGCCGTAGCGGGAATAGATCCCGCCCTCGGTCGCGGTCAGGGCCGCGAACGGGTAGCCGGCTGCCTTCGCCTCGGCGAGGTCCGTGGTGATCATCGACCGGAGCAGTCCGCGGCGGCGATGGGTGGGCCGCACCGTCACCCACGTGATGAGGTGCGCGGGCACGAGCCGCCCGGCGCCGACGTTGACGAGCTTCTCGAACCACGCGAAGGTCGCGACGGGGATGTCGGCGTCGAGCGCATAGTCGTATTCGGCGTCGGCGTAGACCGCGGTGAGACGGCGATCGTCGTCGATCGCCCGCTGCACCCGGGCCTTGAGCGCCGCATCGGTCGACCGGGAGTCGTGGAACCCCACGCTCGTCGACGCGAAGTAGCCCTTCGTCCTGGCATCCGGCTCCCCCGTGGACTCGTCGAAGGCGGGAGTGAAGCTCTCGAATCGGTAGTTCGTCACGGTGTCGTCTTCCTCGAGTCGGCCAGGGTTCCCTGCCTGCGACTCTAGCACCGGGGCCCCTGGTGACGAACGGAGCAAACTGCGCTACTGTCACGGAACTTCATGAGTTTGCGCAGACGACGATCAGGCGCATAATTGTTGAGCAGTTCGGCGATCCCGAACGCGACCGAGCCCACCGTCCGACCGACCACGAATCGAAGGACCACGATGACAGCAGCCCCGCCCGAGCGGCCGGGACGCGCGCCCCGCACAGACACCGTCTGGGCGCGGCTCAAGCGCTCCCGACCAGCGATGATCGGCCTCGGGCTCGTCGTGTTCTTCGTCCTCCTCGCCGTCCTCGCCCCGGTGTTCGCGGCCCTGACCGGCAACAGCCCCTACGCCTACAACCCGGAGCTGCTCGCACCCGACACCGCTCCGGCCGGCCCGCTCGGCGGGATGAGTGCTCAACACTGGTTCGGTGTCGAGCCCCGCACCGGGCGTGATCTCTTCGCGATCGTCTCCTACGGCGCGCAGGTCTCCCTGCTCATCGGACTCGCCGCGACGCTCGTCTCCGTCATCGTCGGCGTGGCGATCGGACTCATCGCCGGCTTCTACGGGCACCTCGCCGATCGACTGCTCTCCCGGTTCACCGACATCGTCTTCGGCTTCCCGTTCCTCATCTTCGCCATCGCGCTCTCAGCGACCGTGCCCGCGAGCTTCCCGCGCCCGCTCCTGCTCATCCTCGTCATCGGCTTCTTCGGCTGGCCGCCGGTCGCCCGCGTCGTCCGCAGCGAGACGCTCTCACTCAAGGAGCGCGGGTTCGTCCGCGCCGCCGCCGCGCAGGGCACGAGCAGCGCGCGCATCCTCGTCCGCGAGATCCTCCCGAACCTCGCCGCGACGATCATCGTCTTCACGACCGTGTCGATTCCCGGCAAGATCGGCGCCGAGGCGGCTCTGTCCTTCCTCGGCGTCGGCGTCAACCCGCCCACGCCGTCGTGGGGACGGTCGATCTCCGATGCGATCTCCTGGGTCCAGGTCGACCCGATGTACCTCATCTTCCCCGGCATGGCGCTCTTCCTCGTCACGCTCGGGTTCAACATGTTCGGCGACGGACTCCGCGACGCCCTCGATCCCACCGCCGAACAGGGCCCCGACCGCAGTGCCGACCGGAGCCCGGACCGCGGCCCCGACACCCCGAAGATCGACCCGATGAGCGCAGGAGGCCAGCCGTGAACCGCGTGAAGTTCGCCGCGTCCCGGATCCTCGGGGCCGTCGTCGTCCTCATCATCATCGCCGCCGCGTGCTTCGCGATCTTCTACCTCATGCCCACCAATCCCGCTCAGCTCTCGTGCGGCAAGCCCTGCTCCCCCGAGCGCCTCGCCGAGGTCGAGGCCTACCTCGGCGTCGACCAGTCGTGGTGGAAGCAGCTCTTCGACTTCCTCGCCGGCATCATCGGCGGGCGCACCTTCGGCGAGGGGGCGGCGGCGATCCACTGCAATGCCCCGTGCTTCGGGTACTCGTTCCGGCTGCGGGACTCGGTGACGAACCTCATCCTCCAGCGGCTGCCGATCACCGTCTCCCTCACCCTCGGCGCCGCGGTGCTCTGGGCGATCGGCGGGATCGCGGCAGGACTCATCGCCGCACTTAGGCGGGGTCGGTTCACCGACTCCGCGGTGATGGGGGCGGCGATCACGGGAATCTCCGCACCGACGTACCTGCTCGGCCTCCTCGGCGTCCTCCTCTTCGGGTTCACCCTCAACGTCCTCCCGATCGGCGGCTACGTCCCGCTCACAGAGAACCCCTTGATGTGGGCCTTCCACCTCATCCTGCCGTGGATCGTGCTCGCGATCGCCAACGGCGCGATCTACGCGCGGCTCACCCGCGGGCAGATGCTCGACGTGCTCAGTCAGGACTACATCCGCACGGCCCGTGCGAAGGGCCTGAGCGAGGCCGTCGTCGTCGGCAAGCACGGTCTGCGCAACCTCGTCGTGCCGCTGACGACGCTGTTCGCCATCGACATCGGCGGCCTGCTGGGCGGAGCGGTGATCACGGAGAAGGTCTTCGCCCTCGGCGGGGTCGGCACCCTGCTGCTCGAGTCGGTGTCGAGCCTCGACATCCAGGTCATCGTCGGCGTCACCCTCTTCGCCGCCGCCGTCGTCATCGTCGCGAACCTGCTCGCGGATCTCAGCTACTCGATCCTCGACCCGCGGATCGGAGCACGCGCATGATCCCGCACTGTCCCAGCCCACGGCTGCCAGCCCACAGCTCCTCCTGACCCTCTCTCCGCTCAACTCACGCAGCTCAACTCATGCAAAGGACCATCATGAAGCGCTTCGGCCTCCTCGCCGCCACCCTCGCCCTGGGCCTCGTCCTCACCGGGTGCAACGCGAATCCCGAACTCAACGACGACTCCCCGGGCAACACTCTCGGCGAGACGCAGAAGGGCGGGACCCTCAACATCTTCTCCGAGGACCCCGACATCGACTTCGACCCTGGCAAGAGCCAGGGGCTCGCGATCACCTCGCTCTCCCTCGTCCACCGCCGGCTGACGACGTGGGACATCCAGCCGGACAAGCCGGGCAAGGTCGTGCCCGACCTCGCCACGGACACCGGCACAGTCAGCGACGACGGCAGAACGTGGACGTTCACGCTCAAGGACGGGCTGAAGTTCGAGAACGGCGACCCGATCACGACCGCCGACATCAAGTACGGCATCGAACGGTCGTTCTCCACTGAGCTCTCAGGCGGACTGAGCTACCACAAGGGCCTCATCGAGGGCGGCGACGACTACGCCGGCCCGTTCACCGGGGACGACCTCGAATCGATCGAGACGCCGGATGAGAAGACGATCGTCTTCCGCCTCAACTCGACGTTCGGCGACTTCCCGTGGATCGTCTCGATGCCCGCCTTCTCCCCCGTTCCCGAAGGCAGCGACGACCCCGGCACGTACGGCCTCGATCCCGTCGCCTCGGGACCGTACAAGGTCGAGTCGAACCAGTCCGGCGCCGAGGCGGTGCTCACCCGCAACGACCAGTGGAATGAGGAGACCGATCCGGTCCGCACGGCCGGGCCCGACCAGGTCGTGTTCAAGCTCGGTCAGGACGCCTCGGTGACCTCGCAGGCGCTCATCTCCGACTCCGGGGACGCGAAGAACGGGTTCTCCGCGAGCTTCGTGCCCGCCTCGCAGCTCGCGCAGGTCCAGAACGATCCGAACGCGAAGTCCCGGCTCGTCACCTCGGGGCCCGGCGCCCTGTCCTACCTCGCGATGAACAACGAGCGGGAGGGACTCAAGGACCCCAAGGTGCGGCAGGCGATCAACTACGCCGTCGACAAGAACACGTACCGGATCGCCGGCGGCGGTGAGATCTCCGGTGACTATGCGACGACGCTCATCACCCCCGGCATCCCCGGACGCGTCGACTACGACCTCTACCCGGCCGGTCCCGGCGGTGACGTCGAGAAGGCGAAGTCGCTCCTTGCGGAGTCCGGTGCCGACCTCGGCACTCTGCGGCTGCTGACGAAGAACTCCGCCACCGACGTCGCCCAGGCCGAGGCGATCCAGCAGGCGCTGGCCCGCGTCGACATCACCGTCGAGATCAGGTCCGTCGACACGAACACGTTCTCCGCCGACGCGACGAACGACGAGGGCGACTACGACCTCGCACTGACCTCATGGCAGCCGGACTACCCCTCGGCGTTCGGCAACATCCAGCCGCTCTTCGACTCCTCGCAGATCGGCGGCGGCAACTACAACATCTCCCGCTACTCCAACCCCGAGGTCGACGACCTCATCCAGCAGGCCACCGAGACCGTCGACGCGGCCGCGGCCGAGAAGATCTGGGCCGAAGCCGACAAGCGGATCATGGAGGACGCGCCGATCGTGCCGCTGACGTACAACCGGAACTCGTTCCTCCACGGCTCGAACGTCGAGAACTTCATCATCGGCGAGTTCCCGGCCTACCCCGTGTACTTCAAGGCCTCGCTGAAGGGCTGAGCCGATGAGCGCGACCACCCCCGCCCTGAGCTACCGCGACTACTCGGTGTCCTTCGGTTCCCGCACCGTCACCCGGGACGTGTCCTTCGACCTCGTGCCCGGGTCGATCCTCGCCCTCGTCGGCGAATCGGGGTCGGGGAAGTCGGTCACCGCGCTCGCCCCGCTCGGCCTCGTGCCCGGTGCGCGCCAGGCCGGATCCGTGAAGCTCTGGGATCCCGCCGGCCCGGCCGGTGGCGGGGTGGGGCTGACCGGGGCGATCGAGCTCGTCGGACTCGACCCCGCGGGGCTGCGTCCGATCCGCGGCGAGCGGATCGGCGTCGTCTTCCAGGAGCCGATGAGCGCGTTCAATCCGATGTTCCGGGTCGGCCATCAGATCGCCGAGGCGTTCCGGGCC
>NZ_SCMW01000041.1:0-33767 GCF_005502845.1 Brevibacterium sp. 2SA
CCCGCAGGGAGCCCGCGGCATCGGCGAGGTGGTCGAGCTCCTCGCGGACGTCGTCGTCGACCGTGTGCTCGGCGCCCTTGGCCGCGGCCGCGTTGGCCTGCAGATCGGCGAGATCGGCGAGGATGCCCTCGGTGGGATCGGCTGTGCCGTTGCTGTCGTTCGTGGAATCGCTCATGTTCACTCCTACCGGAGCCTCCGCTCACACCATACGGATCTCCGGTGTCCTGCATGGTCCTCGTGGGACCGAAACCTGTGGATGGCGTCTTCGGCTCGCGCTCAGCGCGTAGGCCGTCGATGCTGCCTCTTCTTCGTGTCGACCTGCGAGGCCGTTCCCTCGACTCGGTGGAGGCACTTCTCCTGCCCGGTGTGGGAGCAGGTATCCGTCGCATCATTATGTCACAGATCTGCTGTCCGACCGCTGAGACCGGGCCCGCCGGGTTTGCCGCATGCTCCGCGGGCAGGCATCCTTAGGAGTGTGAACACGGCACCCGCGCTTGCAGACGACGACCTCGACGATGCCATCGACGCGCCTCCGCGGAAGCGTCCGTGGGTGCTGCGCCCGACGGCGCTGGGCGTCTTCCTCATCGTCACCTCGGTGATCGGCTTCATCTCCTCCTTCGCCCTGTCGGTGGAGAAGTACGAGAAGCTCGAGAACCCCGACGCCGTCCTCTCGTGCGACCTCAACCCGTTCTTCTCGTGCGGCTCGGTCATGGAGTATCCGCAGAGCCAGCTCTTCGGATTCCCCAATCAGCTCCTCGGCGTCGCCGCGTTCATCTTCCCGCTCCTCATCGGTGTCCTACTCGTCGCCCGCGCGAAGCTTCCCGGCTGGATCATGATCGGCCTCAACATCGGACTCGCCCTCGGCGTCGTCCTCGTCATGTTCCTCTACTACACGTCGATCTACGTCATCGGCGTCGGCTGCCCGTGGTGCATGGTCGTGTGGACGATGACGATCCCGATGTTCTGCGCGGTCACCGCTCACAACGCGCTCGCGGGGAACTTCGGCCGCGGGGTCCGCGACAGCGCCGTGGTCACGGTCCTCGCCCGGGAGAACGTCGCGATCGCCGTCGTCTGGCTGCTCATCATCGCCACGACCATCGTCGTCCAGTTCTGGAACTTCTTCGCGACCCTCTTCTGAGCCTCCGCCTGTCCGAGACTCCGAGCAGAGACTCCCGTCCGGAGATCCCCGACCGGCGCCCTGGAATGGGCAGAGACACGTGGTGCCCCTCAGCTGAACTGCGGGGCACCACGTGTCTGTGCGTTCGGGCGGTCCGGCGACCTCAGTTGGGGAACCAGATGCCGATCTCGCGTTCGGCCGACTCGGGTGAGTCGGATCCGTGGACGAGGTTCTTCTGCACCTTCTCGCCCCAGTCGCGGCCGAAGTCGCCGCGGATCGTGCCCGGGGCGGCCGTCGTCGGGTCGGTGGCGCCGGCGAGCGACCGGAAGCCGGGGATGACGC
The DNA here is from genome assembly GCF_005502845.1 of Brevibacterium sp. 2SA. NCBI lineage: Bacteria > Bacillati > Actinomycetota > Actinomycetes > Micrococcales > Brevibacteriaceae > Brevibacterium > Brevibacterium sp. 2SA. The sequence goes on from NZ_SCMW01000041.1 coordinate 1,460, forward strand.
CCTCACCGGAGGCGATGATCGAGACGATCGGGCCCTCCGACATGAAGTCGACGAGCGGCTGGTAGAACGGCTTGCCCTCGTGCTCGGCATAGTGCGCCGCGAGCTCCTCAGGGTTGGCCGTGCGCAGGCTCAGAGCGTCGATCGCATAGCCCTTGGCCTCGATGCGGCCGACGATCTGACCGATGAGGCCGCGGGCGACGCCGTCGGGCTTGATGAGGATGAGGGTGCGTTCCATTCGGGTCCTTCCGTAGAGTTCGTCGATGCACAGTGTACCCGGGGCACACGGGCGGTCAGGACCGCTCGGCGACCTCTCGATCGATGCGGGCCGCCCAGTAGAGGGCGACGACCCACAGGGCGATGAAGATCGCGGCGATGAAGAACATCGGCGGGAGGATGAAGCCGGTGGCGAGCAGCAGCACCTGCGTGATCCAGCCGAGGACGACGCCGGGACGCTTCTGTCCGATGCGCCGCGGCAGGAGAATCGTCGCGACGATCGCGACCACCGCGATGGCAGAGGCGCCGATGAGGAGCTGGGAGAGCTCGAGGGTGCCGTTGGTCTTGACCGTCAGTCCGAACGCTGCGAGTGCCGCGAAGTAGACGACGACGAGTTCGCAGATGAGGATCGACCCGGCGAGGACGGGGTACTTCGACTTCATGCCTCGTCCCCCCGGCCGAGCAGCAGACGCGCCTCGGCGACGGTGTAGAGGGAGCCGGTGACGATGACCCCGGGCCGCTGCGCACCGCTGCCCTCGACGAGGTCGAAGGCCGTCATCAGGGCCGCGTTGAGGTCGGGGGCCACGGTCACCGCGTCCTCGTCGACCCATTCCCGGGCCGCCTCGGCGAGCGTCTCCGGGTCGAGCGCCCGATCGCTGACCGGGGCGGTGACGACGAAGGCGTCGGCGGTGCGGTGGAGTTCGTCGAGGACGCCGTGGACGTCCTTGTCGGCGAGCATGCCGATGACGATGACGGTGAAGTCGAAGTCGAACGCCTCGGTGATCGTGTCGGCGAGCACGCGGGCGGCGTCAGGATTGTGCGCCCCGTCGACGACGACGGCGGGACCGGTGCGGACGAGTTCGGCGCGTCCGGGCGAGGTCACACGGGACAGCCCCTCGGCGACCGTGTCCCGGTCGAGTGGTTTGTCCTCATCGCCGAGGAAGGTCTCCGCGGCGACGATCGCGACGGCCGCGTTGTGCGCCTGGTGCTCCCCGTGGAGGGGAAGGAACAGGTCGGTGTAGACGTCCCGGATCCCCTGGACGGCGATGAGCTGGCCGTCGACGGCCCGCTGCCGGTCGACGAGGCGGAAGCTGCGGTCCTCGACGAGCGCGGGCAGCTGACGGCGGGCCACCTCGGCGTCGAGGGCGGTGAGCGCCTCGTCCTCCTGTGCCGCGATGATCGCCACCGGCTCCGGGGCCGGAGTCGGGTCGATGGTGCGGTTGAGGATCCCCGCCTTCGTCTCAGCGATCGCGGTGAGGGTGTCGCCGAGGTAGGCCTGGTGGTCGAGGCCGATGCGGGTGAACACGCACACCTCGGCGTCGGCGACGTTCGTCGAATCCCATTCCCCGCCCATCCCCACCTCGGCGACGACGACGTCGACGGGAGCGTCGGCGAAGATCGCGAAGGCGAGCACGGTGAGGACCTCGAAGTAGGTGAGCTTCGGACGACCGGAGTCGACGAGCTCGGCATCGACGATGTCGAGGTACGGGGCGATCTCGTCGAAGATCCGCACGAACGTCTCCGCGTCGACGGGCTGCCCGTCGACGGACACGCGTTCGGTGACCGAATGGAGGTGGGGACTGGTGAACCGGCCGACCCGCAGATCGTGGGCGGAGATGATCGCGTCGATCATCCGCGCCGTCGACGTCTTCCCGTTCGTCCCCGTCACCGTGATGACGGGAGCGGCCCGGTGGATGTCGCCGAGGAGCTCGACGGCCCGGCGGGTCGCGTCGAGGCGGACCTCGACCGCGGCCTCCCCCGCCCGGGTGAGCAGGGTGGCATAGACCCGGGTGAGGTCGTCCGCGCTCATGCCCGCACCACCGAGATCCGGGTGCCCGCGGGCAGCTCTTCGGGGGTGAAGACCTCCGCGGATTCGGACACGGGAGCGAAGTCGAGTCCCGTCGCCAGCGTCTCGGTGCTGATGAGGTCCCGGTGGGTCCCGAGCGCCTCGGTGACGGCCTCATCGGCCTCGATGACGACGGTGATGCGGTCGGCGACGTGGAGGTCGAGCTGCTTGCGGATGCCCTGGATCGCGCGCACGGTGTCCCGGGCCACGCCCTCCGCTTCGAGCTCCGGGGTGACCCGGGTGTCGAGCGCGAGGAATCCGGAGTCGAGTGGGGCGAGCTCCATGCCCTCGGTGCCGGATTCGGCGACGGACTCGAGCGTGTACTCGCCGTCGACGAGCTCGACGCCGCCGCTGGTCACGGTGCCGTCGGCGGCGACCGACCAGTCACCGGTCTTCGAGCCCCTGATCGCGGCCTGCACCTGCTTGCCCAGTCGCGGACCGGCGGCGCGGGCATTGACGACGAGGTTCTGGGTGAGCGAGAAGCCCGCGTCCTCGGCGGCGGTGAGATCGAGGGCCTCGACCTCGCGGACGTTGAGCTCATCGGCGATGATGTCGGTGAACTCGCGGGCAAGCGGGGTACTGCCGGCGACGACGAGGCGGCTGAGCGGCAGGCGCACCCGCAGTCGGTTGGCCTTGCGCACCGAGGAGGCCGTCGAGCTGATGTCGCGCGTGAGGTCCATCGCCGCGACGAGATCGGGGTCGGCCGGGAACTCCGCGGCATCCGGGTAGTCCTCGAGGTGGACCGACCGGTGTCCGGTGAGCCCGCGGTAGATCTCCTCGACCGTGAACGGCAGCAGCGGGGCGGCGACCCGGGCGAAGGCCTCGAGGCACGTGTAGAGAACGTCGAAGGTCTCGTGGGTCTCCGCGCTGCCGTCCCAGAAGCGCCGGCGCGAGCGGCGGACGTACCAGTTCGTCAGCATGTCGAGGTAGCTGCGGACGATCTCGCAGGCCGCCCAGATGTCGAAGTCGTCCATCGCCGCGGCGAAGTCGACGATGAGGTCGTGCGTCTTCGCGAGCAGGTAGCGGTCGAGGACCTGGGAGGAGTCGTAGCGCTTCGACGCTCGGTAGCCGGCCACCGCCTCGGCGTCGTCGGTCCCCGCGGCCGGGTCCGCGGTGTTCGAGTACGTCGCGAAGAACTGCCACGTGTTCCACAGCGGGAGCACGACCTGGCGGACCGCGTCGCGGATGCCCTGTTCGGTGACGACGAGGTTGCCGCCGCGCAGGATCGACGAGGCCATGAGGAACCAGCGCATCGCATCCGAGCCGTCGCGGTCGAAGACCTCGTTGACGTCGGGGTAGTTGCGCAGGGACTTCGACATCTTCTGCCCGTCGGAGCCGAGCACGATGCCGTGGGAGATGCAGTTGAGGAACGCCGGACGGTCGAAGATCGCGGTGGCGAGGACGTGGAGGAGGTAGAACCAGCCGCGGGTCTGCCCGATGTACTCGACGATGAAGTCGGCCGGGAAGTGGTTGTCGAACCACGCGGCGTTCTCGAACGGGTAGTGGACCTGGGCGTAGCTCATCGACCCCGAGTCGAACCACACGTCGAAGATCTCCGGGATCCGGCGCATCGTCGACGTCCCTGTGGGGTCGTCGGGGTTGGGACGGGTGAGGTCGTCGACCCACGGACGGTGGAGATCGACTTCGCCGCGGTCGTTGACCGGCAGACGGCCGAAGTCGGCTTCGATCTCGGCCAGCGACCCGTAGACGTCGGTGCGCGGGTAGGTCGGGTCGTCGGAGATCCACACCGGGATCGGCGAGCCCCAGAAGCGGTTGCGCGAGATCGACCAGTCGCGGGCGTTCTCGAGCCACTTGCCGAACTGACCGTCCTTGACGTTGTCGGGCACCCAGTTGATCTGCTCGTTGAGCTCGACCATCCGGTCCTTGAACTCGGTGACGCGAACGAACCACGAGGACACCGCGCGGTAGATGAGCGGGTTGCGGCAGCGCCAGCAGTGCGGGTACGAGTGCTCGTAGGACTCGTGGCGCACGAGCAGGGCGCTGCGGCCCTCGAGCGGCCCCGTGTGGTCGCGCAGATCCCGGATGATCGGGCGGTTGGCGTCGAAGACCTGCTCCCCGGCGTAGTCGGGCACGGTGGCGTCGAAGAGGCCTGCGTCGTCGACGGGGCGGACGGCGGTGATGCCGAAGGCGTCGGTGAGCTCCTTGTCCTCCTCACCGAAGGCCGGGGCCTGGTGGACGATGCCGGTGCCGTCCTCGGTGGTGACGAAGTCCGCGGGCAGGATCGTGTGCATGCGCTGCCCGAACTCGTCCTGGCGTCCCTCGAAGTAGGGGAACGGCGGCTCGTAGGAGCGTCCGACGATCTCGCTGCCGGGGAACGTCCGCAGCACCTCGGGGTTCTCCCCGAGTTCACGGGCGTATGCGCCGAGGCGCGCCTCGGCGAGGATGAGGGTCCTGCCCTGGAGTTCGGGCGCACCGTCGGGGCCGGGGACGACCGCGACGAGCGGGATCTCCGGGTTGACGGCCACGGCCTGGTTCGACGGCACCGTCCACGGAGTCGTCGTCCAGATGAGGACCCATTCGTCCGAATCGGTGAGCTTGTAGCCGATCGTCACGGCCGGATCCTGGCGCATCTTGTAGACGTCGTCGTCCATGCGCAGCTCATGGCTCGACAGCGGGGTCTGGTCCTTCCAGCAGTAGGGCAGGACGCGGTAGCCCTCGTAGACCAGGCCCTTGTCCCACAGCTGCTTGAACGCCCAGATGACGCTCTCCATGTATTCGACGTTGAGGGTCTTGTAGTCGTTCTCGAAGTCGACCCACCGGCCCTGGCGGGTGACGTACTCCTCCCACTCCTGCGTGTACCGCAGCACCGAGGACCGGCACGCGTCGTTGAAGGCGGCCAGACCCATGCGGCCGATCTCGGACTTGTCGGTGATGCCCAGCTGACGCTCGGCTTCGAGTTCGGCCGGCAGCCCGTGGGTGTCCCAGCCGAAACGGCGGTCGACCTTCTTGCCCTGCATCGTCTGGTAGCGCGGGACGACGTCCTTGACGTAGCCGGTGAGGAGGTGACCGTAGTGCGGGAGGCCGTTGGCGAAGGGCGGGCCGTCGTAGAAGACGAATTCGTTCGACCCGTTCTCACCGGGATCGCGTTCGGCGATCGACGCGGCGAAGGTGTCGTCGGTCTTCCAGTACTCGAGCACCGCACGCTCGATCTCGGGGAAGTTCGGCGAGGCGCTGAGGCCGAAGGCCGAGGTCGACACCTTGGGATAGAGGGGTTGCGTCATGAGCGTCCTTCACGGTAGCTGCGGTCACTGGCCGCGAGGACGACATTGCTGCCGCGGTACCACCCCGCTTATCCGCTGCGGGGCCGCAGTGCCGACCGGCACGGTGCCTCAGCGACGGATCGCTCATTCATGCGGACGATGACGGGTCCGACCGTCCGGGTCTAGTGGGCACCCCATCCCGCCGAGGTGGTCGGCTAAGGATCGGTCGTGCTGTTCTTCCGGATGCTCCCCGGTGATGGCCGGATCGACGCGTCCTCAATTCTATACCCGCAGGCCTCGCCCACACCAGTCACCCGGAGCGCTGACGAGCGGTCGCACCCGCTGCGGATCAGGGGCTGCGTCCGCGGTCTCTGCGAGCAGTTCAGAGACCCTGGTCGCGGGCTGCTCAGAGACCCTGGTGGCGGGCGACCTTGTGCTGGGCGGCCTGGGCGATCGGGCGGATGACCATGAGGTCGACGTTGAAGTGGTGCGGGCGCGTGAGCGTCCAGGTCACGGCGTCGGCGACGTCGTCGGCGGTGAGCGGGTTCTCCACGCCCTCGTAGACCTTCTCGGCCCGTTCGGTGTCCCCGCCGACGCGTTTGAGGGTGAACTCGTCGGTGGCGACCATGCCGGGGGCGATCTCGATGACGCGGACGGGCGAACCGGCGAGTTCGAGGCGCAGGGTCGCAGCGATCGAATGGGTGCCGTGCTTCGTCGCGACGTAGCCGCCCCCGCCTTCGTAGGCCTGGTGGCCGGCGGTCGAGGACATGACGACGATGTCGCCGCGGCCGGAGTCGATGAGGGCGGGCAGGAATGCCTGGACGACGCGGAGGACTCCGAGGACGTTGATGTCGAACATGTCGCGCCATCCCTCGACCGAGGCCTCGGCGACGGTGTCCGTGCCGAACGCGGCACCGGCGTTGGCGACGAGGGCGTGGACGGGACCGCCGGCGAGCACCTCGGCGGCCATCGCGGCCACGGCGGCGTCGTCGGTGAGGTCGGCGGTGATCGCGGTGGCACCGGTCTCCTCGGCCAGGGCGGTGAGCTTGTCCCCGCGACGGGCCACGGCCACGACGTCCCAGCCCTGGTCCCGCAGCCGGCGCACGGTGGCGGCGCCGATGCCCGAGCTGGCTCCGGTGACGACTGCTCGCAATGCCTGCATATGCCTCAACTCCCTCTCGACTGACAACGGGTCGCTCTCAGTCTACGGTCGGGGCCTCAGCGGGCGCCGTCGGGCGCCTGGTCCCCGCCCGGTGGGGCGTCGTCCGGAGGAGTCTCGGGTTTCTGGGGTGAGTACGGATTGCGGGGCCCTCCCTCGCCGAACACGGCGCGCAGACCGGGGATCCTCACCGCCACCCACGTCACGGCGACGCAGATCGCGGTGTAGACGAGCACCATGACGACGCCGTGGAAGAGCACCCCGGGCACGGTCGTCGGCAGGCCGATGAGGTTGCGCAGCGGGTAGAGGACGAGCGGGTGGAGGAGGAAGACGCCGAACGAGTAGGGGTAGAACCAGTGGAGGACCCTGAACCCGGTGCGCATGTAGTGGTGGAGGAGGAGGTAGGCCGCGAGCGAGGCGACGACGACGCCCGGGGACAGGTATTCGTAGGGATAGAGCCACGGCTTCTCCCCCGGCCCGAAGCCCGCCCACAGCGCGGTCACCGCGGTCGAGGCGACGAATGCGACCCAGGCCCACACGACACCGCGGGTCGAGAGCACGACGTCGCGCAGCACCCAGCCGAGGATGTAGAACCCGGCCATGGGCAGGAACCGTGTGGCGATGTTCGCCTCCCCGACGGAGAAGATCATCGACACGAATTGGTCGAGCATGCCGATGCCGAGGAAGATCAGCCCTGTGCCCCACTGCAGGCGCCGGGAGCCGTGGACGCTGAGCAGACGGAAGAACGGTGTGAGCAGGGTGAGGCCGGCGAGAACGTAGAGGAAGTAGAGCTGGACGAACGGCGAGCCGGAGAGGATCGCGACCAGCGCGTTCCAATCGGAGTCCGGGGGCAGGAGGTAGAACCGGCGGAAGGCGACGTAGACGATCGTCCAGAAGACCAGCGGGATGCCGATGCGCCACACGCGCTTGGAGAGGAACTTCCGCGGCTTGCTGCCCCGCAGCGGGTCGAGCGCGAGGGCCCCGGAGATCATGATGAACACGGGCACCGACCAGCGGCTCGCCGAGTCGATGGCGTTGGCGACCCACCAGTCGGGGCCCATCGAGGCGAAGTTGACCTCGACGACGGTGCCGAGGGAGTGGATGGCGACGACGGCGAGGATCGCGAAGGCTCGCGCGGGGTTCATCCACCCCGTCGAGGTGGGAGGCGGATTCTCTGTCCCGATTCTGTCCAAGGTCGCCATGCGTCCATCGTCTCATCTGACCAGGTGGTCGCATTCGAACCTCCCGTTCAGGCAATTCTCCGACGGTTGTCGACACAGCTCACCGACGGTTGTCGACAGAGCGAGGACACCCGTCCCGATTCACCGCCGGACTCGCTGCGGCGACCGGTTCGGCTCACCGCGGGAGAGGCCGCGGGGACCGGTTTGGCGCCTGGGTCCGCGAGTGGGAAAATCGACAACTATGAACTCTGCCTATTCCGACTCGACGCACGAGTCTGTGAACCTGCCGGACAAGCCGGCTCTCGAGGGCCTGCGCGACAAGTGGGACGCCGCCTGGAGCGAGTCCGACGTCTACGCCTTCGACGCCGACACGGACCGGGAGCAGGTCTACTCGATCGACACTCCCCCGCCGACGGCCTCCGGGTCGCTCCATGTCGGTCACGTCTTCTCGTACACGCAGACGGACATCATCGCCCGCTTCCAGCGCATGCGGGGCAAGAACGTCTTCTACCCGCTCGGCTGGGACGACAACGGCCTGCCGACCGAGCGTCGGGTGCAGAACTACTACGGCGTGACGTGCGACCCGTCGCAGCCCTACGACGCCGACTTCACTCCCCCGGCCAAGCCGGCGAAGAACTCTCGGGACTTCGAGCGTGTCTCGCGCCGGAACTTCATCGAACTCTGCGAACGCCTCTCGGCCGAGGACGAGCAGATCTTCGAGGACCTCTTCCGCTCGACCGGTCTGTCCGTGGACTGGAAGTACACCTACCGGACGATCGACGACACCTCACGGGCCGTGAGCCAGCGGGCGTTCCTCACCGACCTCGCCGGCGGGCACGCGTACTCGCAGGATGCCCCGACGATGTGGGACGTGTCCTTCGGCACCGCCGTCGCCCAGGCCGAACTCGAGGACCGGGAGAAGGAGGGCGCCTACCACAAGGTGAAGTTCTTCCCGCGCGGAGCCGACGGACTGGCCGACACCTCGGCGGATCCGATCATCATCCTCACCTCACGGCCGGAGCTCATTCCCGCCGTCGTCGCCCTCGTCGCCCACCCCGACGACGAGCGCTACCAGCCGCACTTCGGCACGACCTTCGTCTCTCCGCTCTTCGGCGTCGAGGTCGAGGTCCGGGCCCACGAGCTCGCGAAGTCCGACAAGGGCACGGGCATCGCCATGGTCTGCACGTTCGGCGACCTCACCGACGTCACCTGGTGGCGTGAGCTCGACCTGCCCACCCGGGCCGTGGTCAACCGCGCCGGACGCCTCGGCCTCGAGGTGCCCGAGTGGATCGCGGCCTCGCCGAAACCCGATGCCGTGGCCAACTACGAGGCGCTCGCGGGCAAGACGACATTCACCGCCCGCAAGGACATCGCGGAGATGCTCCGGGACTCCGGTGACCTCGTCGGCGAGATCGAGGCGATTACCCATCCCGTGCCGTTCTACGAGAAGGGCGACAAGCCGCTCGAGGTCGTCACCTCCCGCCAGTGGTACATCCGCAACGGCGGCCGCTCGGCGCAGCTGCGCGACGAGCTCATCGCCCGCGGGCGTGAGATCGAATGGCATCCGGCGTTCATGCGCTCCCGCTACGAGAACTGGGTGGAGAACCTCAACGGCGACTGGCTCGTCTCCCGCCAGCGCTACTTCGGGGTGCCGATCCCGCTGTGGTACCGCCTCGATGCCGACGGCACCCCGGACTACGAGAACCCGATCGTGCCCGAGAACCTGCCGGTCGATCCGATCGCCGAGGTGCCGGCGGGCTTCACGGAAGACCAGCGTGACCAGCCGGGCGGCTTCACCGCCGACCCCGACGTCCTCGACACGTGGGCGACGTCGTCGCTGACCCCGCAGCTGCTGGGCAAGTGGAGCCGGGACGAGAAGTTCTTCGACACCGTCTTCCCGTTCGATCTGCGGCCGCAGGGCCACGACATCATCCGCACGTGGCTCTTCTCCACGGTCGTTCGGGCGAATTCGCTCAACGACGCCGCCCCGTGGAAGCATGCGGGCCTGTCCGGGTGGATCCTCGACCCCGACCGGAAGAAGATGTCGAAGTCGAAGGGCAACGTCGTCGTGCCCTCGGACATCCTCGCCGAGGCGAAGCCCGGGTTCGGTCCCGACGCCGTGCGCTACTGGGCGGCGAGTGCGAAGCTCGGCGCTGACACCGCCTACGACGTCTCGCAGATGCAGATCGGCCGCCGCCTGGCGATGAAGCTGCTCAACGCCTCGAAGTTCGCGCTCGCGCAGGGCGTGCACGCCGGACTCGTCGGACAGGTCGATGCGGTCAGCCATGACCTCGATCGGGCCCTGCTCGCCCGCCTCGGCGAGGTAGCGGCCGGCGCCACCACCCACATGGAGGCCTATGACTACGCGCACGCCCTGCGCGAGGTCGAGAGCTTCTTCTGGGAGTTCACCGACGACTACGTCGAACTCGTCAAGGACCGCTCGTACGGTGCCGCCGGGGAGGCCGATCAGCTCTCGGCGCATGTCACCCTCGCCACCGCGCTCGATGTGCTGCTGCGCCTGTTCGCCCCGTTCATGCCGTTCGTCACCGAGGAGGTCTGGTCGTGGTGGCGCACCGGTTCGGTTCACCGCGCGCCGTGGCCCTCCGATGAGGCGACGCTCGCCGAGGCCGGCGCCGCCGATCCCGAGCTGCTGCGCTCCGTGGCCGCTGTGCTCTCGGAGATCCGTCGTGCGAAGACCGAGGCGAAGGTCTCGCAGAAGACCTCGGTGCTCAGCCTGACGATCGAAGCCCCGGCCGCGATCACCGGCGCTGTCGCCTCGGCGGAGGGCGACCTCAAGGCCGCCGGGAGGGTGCAGAGCCTGACGACCGACGTCGGCGGAGACGAGATCACCGTCGCCGCCATCGAGTTCGAACCGCAGGCCTGAGGTTCGCTGCCGCGAGGCGGGACCGGGACATGCTTCCGGTCCCGCCTCTCTGCGTTTGCCGGCCGTCACCCAGGAGTCGCCTCGGTGCCACCCAGCGGTCGCCTCGGTGCGAGACCTGTTCCCAAATGAGCACACGAATCGTCCCGGAATCCCGGTGTGACCCACATATCATGGAGTCGTCGCAGACGCCGGGGCACTCGGTCCCGACCTGACTGAAAGGCATGACAGACCATGAGAAGTGAGCTCTTTGCGCAGCGCAACGCCGAGGTCCAGAACCGGGATCGGTGGACGCTGCAGTCGAGTAAGATGCTGCGCACGGTGATCACGCCGGACGCTCCGATGATCGCCACGAAGGGCGCCATGGTCGCCTACCAGGGCGATGTCCGCTTCTCCGACCAGGGATCGAAGTCGGTCGGCCAGTTCATGAAGAAGGCGGCCACCGGCGAGGGCGGCAACGTCATGCGCGTCGAGGGCAATGGTGAGGTGTTCTTCGCCCGCGAAGCCTCGAACATCTTCATGATGTCCCTCGAAGGCCAGCAGGACGCCCTGACCGTCAACACGTCGAACCTTCTCGCTTTCGACGACGCCCTCAACTGGGAGATCAAGCGCATCAAGGGCGGCATCGGCGCGCTCGCGAGCGGTTCGGGTCTCTTCAACCTCGAGCTCAGCGGCACCGGCACGGCGGCGATCTGCTGCAAGGGCGACCCGATGGTCCTCGACGCCTCACAGCAGCCCACCTTCGTCGATCCGCAGTCCGCGGTCTGCTGGTCGTCGTCGCTGGCCCCGCAGATCAAGACCGACGTCAGCGTCGGCTCGTTCTTCGGACGCGGCTCCGGCGAATCGATCCAGCTCGCCTTCCACGGACCCGGTTTCGTCGTCGTCCAGCCGGCCGAGAACGCCGTCTACTCGGCCCCGGCCTGAGCACACTCCCCACCCGCTCCACGCATCCCCGCACCACATCCCCCGCGGCCGTCGGTTCCCACCGGCGGCCGCGCCGCGCTTTCACGCGCCCTGACCGGCATCCGCACACACTGCCCGCCGCTCACCGGAACGATATGTCGGAACTTCTTGACATGTCGGATATTCCCGACATAACCTCGAGGGCGTGAACACCGATGTCTTCGCAGCCGTTGCGAACCCCATACGCCGCGAGATCCTCGAGGCGGTGCGCGACGAACCCCGCTCCGTCACCGAGCTGACAGGGCTCTTCGACCTCAGCCGGCCCGCGGTCTCCGAGCATCTGCGGATCCTCCGTCTCGCCGGCCTCGTCCGCGAGGAACCGCAGGGTCAGCGACGGATCTATCATCTCGAACCGGCGCCACTGGCCGAGCTCGGCGAATGGCTCCACCCCTTCGAACGGTATTGGCGCGACCGCCTCGGCGATCTGGCGCGCACCCTCGACGACATCACCGAAACCGACACCCCCACCGACCCCGAAACGGAGACGAACGATGACTGACGAACGGACCATCGAAGTCGACCAGTTCCTCACCCACCCGCCGCACACCGTATGGCGGGCACTCACCGAACCCGAGCTGCTCGCGCGCTGGTGGGCGCCCGGCGACATCGCACCGGTGGTCGGCCACGCCTTCACCCTCGACATGGGCGGCTTCGGCGAGCAGCCGTGCACGGTGACCCGCGTCGAACCCGAACGCCTCATCGCCTTCACCTTCGCCGAGGGCAGCCTCGACTCGACCCTGACCTGGACCATCGAACCCGAGGGCACGGGCACGCGACTGTTCCTCGCCCATTCCGGTCTCGACGTCGACTCCCCGCTCGGTCAGCAGGCGTACAAGGGCATGGGATCGGGATGGCCGGGCATCCTCGCGACCATGGAGTCCGCGCTCACCGAGGTGTGATCGCCGAGGTGTGATCGCCGAGGCGGTCCCCCGCCGATCCTTCACCAGCGCAACCCCGGCCAGCCGCCCCGAGGCGATCCCCTGCCTTCCCGCACATGACCGGGAGCCGGCGGCTCAGGCCACCGCGCGCGTCTCGTCCGCCCCACCCCGTTCGACACGGTAGCGCCGGAACGCCGGGAACACTGCCGCGCAGATGAGGACGAGCACGATGACGGCGATGCCGCCGCCGGCCGAGGCGATCGTCGTCGTGGTCGCCTCGGCGGCATAGCCGTGGACGATGTCGGCGATGCGCGGTCCTCCGGCGACGACGACGATGAACACGCCCTGCATCCGCCCGCGCATGTCATCGCTCGCAGCCTCCTGGAGCATCGTCGACCGGAAGGCGGCGGAGATGATGTCCGCTCCCCCGCCGAGTGCGAGGCCGAAGAGCGCGACGATGAGCGCGGCCGTCCAGAATCCGCTCGCGAACGGCAGCGCGAGTCCGAAGATCGTCATCGCCGCGCCCCAGACGATGATCGCGACGATGACGGCGAGCCCCTGGCGTTCGACCTTCGAGACCCACCCGGAGAAGATCCCGGCCAGGGCACTGCCGGCGGCCAGCGCTGCGAAGAGGAGGGAGAAGACGATGCCGCCCTCGGGCGGACCGCCGAAGGTCTCGGTCGCGATCTGCGGGAACAGGGCGCGGGGCATGCCGAAGACCATGGCGATGACGTCGACGAGGAGCGAGACCATGACGACGGTGTTCGTCCCGAGGTACCGGAACCCGTCGACGACGCCCTTGAACCCCGAGCGCGTGTCCGGCTGCTTCCCCGGCACGAGCGGGGGAAGCCTGACCACGGCGTAGAGCGTGGTCGCGAGGAAGAGGGCGTCGAGGATGTAGAGCATCTGGTAGCCGAAGACCGGAATGAGCGCCCCGCCGATGACGGGACCGGCGACCGCCCCGAGTGTCGCGACCGTCATGTTGAGCGAGTTCGCCGCCGGCAGCAGTGCCAGCGGCACGATCGTCGGCAGCAGCGCCCCGCGGGCGGGTTGGTTGAGCCCGAAGAAGGCCTGCTGCATCGCGAACACGCTGAGCAGCACCCACACGTTGTCGATCTGGATGACGGCGAGGAACGCGAGCAGCGCACTCGTGATGATGAGGCCGACGGTCGAGATGATGAGGAGCTTGCGCCGGTCGATGACATCGGCGAGCGACCCTCCCCAGAGCCCGAAGACGATGAGCGGGACGAGCCCGAAGACACCGCTGAGTCCGACGTACCCGGAGGACCCGGTGATGTGGAAGATCTGCGCCGGGATGGCGACGACGGTCATCTGCGCACCGAGGACGGTGACGATGTTGGCCAGCCACAGCCGGCGGTAGTTGTCGTATCTGAGCGGTCTGGTGTCCGCGAACAGCCTCATGCGGCGCGCGAAGCGCTCACGCGGACTTCTTCGTCGTCCGCGTCTGCTCGTGCGGGATGAGGGTCGGGGCGACGTTGCTCTCGACGACGTCCTTGGTCACGACCACCTCGGCGACGTCCTCACGGGAGGGCACATCGAACATGATCGGCTGGAGGACTTCCTCCATGATCGACCGCAGTCCGCGGGCCCCGGTGCCGCGCAGGAGTGCGAGATCGGCGATCGCCTCGAGGGCCTCGGTCTCGAACCGGAGTTCGACGTTGTCGAACTCGAACATCCGCTGGTACTGCTTGACCAGGGCGTTCTTCGGTTCGGTGAGGATCGACATGAGTGCCGGCCGGTCGAGGTTGGACACGGTCGCGAGCACCGGCAGACGGCCGATGAACTCGGGGATGAGCCCGAACTTGAGCAGATCCTCGGGCAGGATGTCCGCGTAGAGGTCCTCCTCGTCGTTCTTCGACTGGAGCAGGGCGCCGAAGCCGATGCCGTGCTTGCCCTTGCGACCGGCGACGATCTCCTCCATCCCGGCGAAGGCGCCGGCGACGATGAAGAGGACGTTCGTCGTGTCGATCTGCAGGAAGTCCTGGTGCGGGTGCTTGCGGCCGCCCTGCGGGGGCACCGAGGCCTGCGTGCCCTCGAGGATCTTCAGCAGCGCTTGCTGCACGCCCTCACCGGAGACGTCGCGGGTGATCGACGGGTTCTCCGACTTGCGGGCGATCTTGTCGATCTCGTCGATGTAGATGATGCCGTGCTCGGCGCGCTGGATGTCGAAGTCCGCGGCCTGGATGAGCTTGAGGAGGATGTTCTCGACATCCTCGCCGACATAGCCGGCTTCGGTCAGCGCGGTGGCATCGGCGACGGCGAAGGGCACGTTGAGGCGCTTCGCCAGAGTCTGGGCGAGGTAGGTCTTGCCGGAGCCGGTGGGGCCGACGAGGAGGATGTTCGACTTCGAGATCTCGACCTCGGAATCGGCGCTGCCCAGCGTCTTCGCGTCGTCGCCGCCCTGGAGGGCGCGGATGCGCTTGTAGTGGTTGTAGACAGCGACGGAGAGGGCCTTCTTCGCGGGATCCTGACCGACGACGTACTCGTGGAGGAAGTCGAAGATCTCCCGCGGCTTGGGCAGCTCGAGTTCGGCGTGCTCCGCCGTCGACTCGCTGAGCTCCTCTTCGATGATCTCGTTGCACAGTCCGATGCATTCATCGCAGATGTACACCCCAGGTCCGGCGATGAGTTTCCGCACCTGCTTCTGTGACTTGCCACAGAAGTTACATTTGAGCAGATCTGCTCCGTCCGCACTGCGAGCCACTGTCACAACCTTTCGCCAGGGCGTCTCGCCCCAACTCTACCGCTCGTGTTTCCTGTACCTCAATAGCTTCCCATATGACACTGACGCAGCGCCTGCGCGGGGTCATACGGTGTGTCGGAACGGTCCCGTCGACCGCCCCGCGGACCACCACCAACGATCGCCCTCCGGCACCCGGCTCGGCGGATCTCCCTGCCGAGACGCCGAGACGCCGAGACGCCAGCGGGCCCGGACGGCTGTCACCGTCCGGGCCCGCTGACTGCCGGACTCAGGCTCCCTTGCGGGAGGTGAGCACCTGGTCGACGAGACCGTAGTCCTTCGCCTGCTCGGCGGTGAGGAAGAGGTCGCGTTCGATGTCGTTCGACACCTGCTCCTCGGTCTTGTTCGAGTGCTTCGACAGCGTCGCCTCGAGCCACTGGCGCATGCGCAGCACCTCGGCGGCCTGGATCTCGATGTCCGAGGCCTGGCCCTGCCCCTGGCCCTGCATCGAGGGCTGGTGGATGAGGACGCGGGCGTTGGGCAGCGCGAGTCGCTTGCCGGGGGTGCCGGCGGCGAGCAGCACGGCCGCGGCGGAGGCCGCCTGGCCCAGGCACACCGTCTGGATCTCCGGCTTGATGTACTGCATCGTGTCGTAGATTGCGGTCAGCGCGGTGAACGAGCCGCCGGGCGAGTTGATGTAGAGGGTGATGTCGCGGTCGGGGTCCTGCGATTCGAGGACGAGCAGCTGCGCCATGATGTCATCGGCGCTCGTGTCATCGACCTGCACGCCGAGGAAGATCACGCGATCCTCGAACAGCTTCGTGTAGGGGTCCTGACGCTTGAAGCCGTACGGCGTGCGCTCTTCGAACTGCGGCATGACGTAGCGCGACACCGGCATCTGGCCGGCGGTCGATCCTGGCATGAGATTCATTGAGTTCATTCTTCCCTGTCTCCCCGTCACTTGTCGTTGACTTCGGACGCCTGGGTCACGACGTCGTCGATGAAGCCGTATTCGAGGGCTTCCTCGGCGGTGAACCAGTGGTCGCGGTCGTTGTCCTTGAGGATCTGCTCGAGCGACTTGCCGGTCTGCTCGGCGGTCAGCTCGGCCATCTGCTTCTTCATGTGGAGGATGAGCTCGGCCTGGATCTTGATGTCCGTGGCCGTGCCGCCGATGCCGCCGAGCGGCTGGTGCATGAGGATGCGCGCGTGCGGGGTCGCGTAGCGCTTGCCCTTGGCACCGGAGGACAGCAGGAACTGTCCCATCGACGCGGCCATGCCCATCGCGACGGTCGCGACGTCCGGCTTGATGTACTGCATCGTGTCGTAGATCGCCATGCCCGCGGTGACCGAGCCGCCGGGCGAGTTGATGTAGAGCCAGATGTCGGAATCCGGGTCCTCAGCCGCCAGCAGCATCATCTGCGCGCAGATCGCGTTGGCGTTGTCGTCACGGACCTCCGAGCCGAGCCAGATGATCCGCTCCTTGAGCAGACGGTTGAAGATGTGGTCGTCGAGGCCCATTCCCCCACCGGCGTCGAGGCCGACGGGCGCTGTCGTGTTCTGTGCGCTCACGTTTCTCTCCTGTTGGTCTAGATTGGCTTGCTATGGACTCTAACTGGTGCGCCGCAGGTTTTAGTCCCCCCGATCAGCCGTGTTCGCCCTCAGCGTGAAAGGCTGCGATCCGCGGCTGAATGCGCGAAACGGCGGGCACGGTCATCCCGTGCCCGCCGTTGTCAGCGGTGCTCAGTCAGCAGACCCTCGCCGAGGCAGCTGTCGGCCTGCGTGACGAAAGCTCACTTCTCGTCGGCGTCGGCCTTCGCATCCTCGGCGACGGTCTCGTCGGCGTCGTCGGCCTCAGCATCGTCAGCGGAGACGGTCTCGGCGGAGTCGTCGGCAGGAGAGGTGAACTCCTCCATGTCGACGACGTTGCCGTCGGTGTCCTTGACGACGGCACCGGCCAGCGCCGCGGCGAGGGCCTTGCGGCGCGAGACCTCACCGACGAGGGCGTTGACCTGGCCGGAGTTGTCGAGCATCTGCGCGAACTCGTTCGGGTTCATGCCGTACTGCTGCGAGGCGGAGATGAGGTACTCGATGAGCTCGGGCTGGGTGACCTCGACCTCTTCGGCCTCGGCGATGGCATCGAGGACGAACTGCGTGCGCAGGTTGCGCTCGGTCTCCTCGGTGACCTCCTTGCGGTGCTCATCGTCGTCGACGCGGTTCTCGGATTCGAGGTGGCGCTCGACCTCGTCGGTGACGATCTTCGCGGGCACCGGCACGTCGACGGCCTCGATGATCGCTTCGAGGACCTTGTCGCGCGCCTCGGCGCCCTGCGCGAACTCCTTCTGCTTGCCGGCCTGGACCTTGAGGTCCTCACGGAGCTCGTCGATGGTGTCGAACTCGCTGGCCAGCTGCGCGAAGTCGTCGTCGGCCTCGGGCAGTTCGCGCTCCTTGACGGCCTTGAGGGTGACGGTCACGGTGCCCGACTCGCCCTCGTGCTCGCCGCCGGCGAACGTCGTCGAGAAGGTCGTCGACTCGTCGGCCGAGAGACCCTCGAGGGCTTCGTCCATGCCGTCGAGCATGGTGCCGGCGCCCACCTGGTAGGAGATGTCGGAGGCCGAGTCGATCTCCTCGTCGTCGATCTTCGCGACGAGGTCGAGGGTGACGAAGTCGTCCTTGGCCGCCGGACGGTCGACGGAGGTCAGGGTGCCGAAGCGCGAGCGCAGCTGCTCGAGTTCGTTGTCGACGTCGGCGTCGGTGACCTCGATGGGGTCGACCTCGACGGTGATCGAGTCGTAGGCGGGCAGCGTGATCTCGGGACGCACGTCGACGTCGACGGTGAAGACGAGGTCGCCGTCCTCGGTGCCGTCGAGACCGGGAACCTCGGAGATCTCGACCTCGGGCTGGCCGAGCGGCTTGAGATCGTTGGCTTCCACAGCGTCACGGTAGAACCCGTCGAGTCCGTTGTTGATCGCTTCCTGGATCACGGTGGGGCGGCCGACGCGCTGGTCGATGATGCGCGTGGGGACCTTGCCCTGACGGAACCCGGGGACGTTGACCTGGGAACCGATGGTCTTGTAGGCCTCGTCGACGCTCGGCTTGAGTTCGGCGTATGGGACTTCCACGCTGATCTTGACCCGGGTCGGGTCGAGTTGCTCGACGGAGCTCTTCACAGTGGGACCTTTCAGAATCGACAATCATGCTCGCAGTCGACACGACGGTTCGTCAGCCGTGGGACCGCTGAGGGATCGGACATGGACCATGTCCTTTTGAGATGCAGTCACCCATCCTACGCGAAACGCAAGCCAAAACACGAAAAGCGCCGAGGTGGTCGCGCAGACGAGAAAACCGGCCGAACCACGAGGGTCCGACCGGCCGGTGGAGGGGATGACGGGAATCGAACCCGCACCATCAGTTTGGAAGACTGAGGCTCTACCATTGAGCTACATCCCCGTGTTGCGAATATGACTATATCCGAGGTCGTCGGCACGGGCCAAATCGGGCTTTCATGACGTGTGTCACAGGGTGCGAGCGTCGTTGGGACGGCGCCTGCGGATGTGGTTAGATTGAGTGTCGCGGGATGTGGCGCAGCTTGGTAGCGCATCTGTTTTGGGAACAGAGGGTCGCAGGTTCAAATCCTGTCATCCCGACGATCGAGAGCCGCCCTGACCTGCAGGTCAGGGCGGCTCTTCTGCATGCGCCCCGTTCCCATTGGACGGTTTGCGGCTCGACCCGCGGCAGGGAGGTTCGCGACAATGGTGTCCCGACCGGATCCAGGAAGGACCCGCCATGGCGCCGCTGCCCCCGCACCCGACCCCGCTCTCACGACTGCGCACGCGGACGCGCACCGTGCGTCTGACCGCACTCGGGGCCGCCGTCGGTCTCGCCCTCAGTGCCTGCACTGCCGGTGATGACCCGAGCTCGGCGCCGGCCACCTCGGCGTTCACCTCATCGCCGGCACCGAGTACAGAGACCGGGTCTCCCCCGCCGCTCACCGCCCCCGAGGTCGTCGCCGAGAACCTCGCGGCACCGTGGTCGATCGCCTTCGCCGGCAGCTCTCCGCTCGTGTCCGAACGCGATACGGGACGGATCCTCGAACTCTCCGCCGACCGTCCCGCGCAGGTCCGGGAGGTCGGCACCGTGCCCGATGTCGCCGCCGCCGGCGAGGGCGGTCTGCTCGGCCTCGCCGTCGCCGACGACGTCCTCTACTCCTACTTCACGGCCGCAGACGGCAACCGCATCGTCCGCTTCCCGCTCACCGGCGACCCCGGAGGCCTCGGACTCGGGGAGCCCGAGGTGCTCCTCGACGGCATCCCGGCGGGCACCACGCACAACGGCGGCCGGCTCGCCTTCGGACCCGACGGCATGCTCTACGCCACGGCCGGCGATGCCGGGGAAAGCGCGTCGGCGCAGGACCGGGCCGCTCTGTCGGGCAAGATCCTGCGGCTGACCCCCGACGGTGCGGTGCCCGAGGACAACCCGTTCGACGGGTCGTACGTCTATTCCTACGGCCACCGCAATCCGCAGGGGCTGAGCTGGGACGAGGACGGGACGATGTATGCCAGCGAGTTCGGGCAGAACGCGTGGGACGAGCTCAACGTCATCGAACCGGGAGCGAACTACGGCTGGCCCGAGGTCGAGGGCATGGCCGATCCCGGGGAGGGCGGGGACTTCGTCGATCCGGTCCAGCAGTGGGCTCCGGCGGAGGCGAGTCCGAGCGGCATGACGATCACCGGCGATTCGATCCTCATCGCCAATCTCCGCGGTGCGACGCTGCGCGAGGTTCCGGTCACCGACCTCTCGCAGTCGCGGACGTTCTATGACGGCGAATACGGTCGCCTCCGCGACGTCGTCACGACCCCGACCGGGGAGATCTGGATGCTGACGAACAACACCGACGGGCGCGGGGATCCGGGTCCCGGCGACGATCGGATCATCCGCATCCCGGCACCGGACTGAGCGGCCGCCCCGCCGCAGGGAGCGTGCCTCAGCGCTCGAAGTCGATGACCTGGCGGATGACGGTGCCGGCGGCCAGCGCGTCGAACGCGGAGTTGATGTCGTCGAGGGCGACGGTCTCGGTGATGAGCTCCTCGACGGGCAGCCGGCCCTCGCGCCACAGCTGCGCGTAGATCGGGATGTCGCGGGCCGGCACGGCCGACCCGAGGTAGGAGCCGATGACGGTGCGCGCCTCGGCGGTCAGCGTCACCGGGGTGATGCGGGCCTCGGCGTCCGGAGCAGGCAGGCCCACGGTCACAGTGGTTCCGCCCACGGCGGTCGCGGTGAAGGCGGTTTCGAAGGCGCGGGGATGGCCGACGCATTCGACGACGATCGGTGCCGTCCGGTCTCCGAGCTCCTCGGGCGTCCAGACCTCGACCGCACCGAGCCTTCGCGCATGCTCGAGCTTCTCCGGGTTCGCGTCGACGCCGATGACCCCGGCGGTCTCGATCGACAGCGCCGTGATGAGCGCGGCCATCCCGACCCCGCCGAGGCCGACGATCATCACCTCGTCGTCGGGTCCCGGGGCGCCGGCGTTGAGGACCGCTCCCCCGCCGGTGAGCACCGCGCAGCCGAGGACCGCGGCGATCGGGGCCGGCACATCATGGCCGACGGGCACGACGGAGGCGCGGTTGACCACGGCATGCGTGGCGAAGACGGAGACGCCGAGGTGGTGGAGCACCTCGGCGCCGGAGGCATCGTGGAGTCTGACCTTGTGGCCGTCGAAGGGCAGGGTGCCTGCGGCGTTCGTCGCGCTCCCGGGCAGGCACGGCAGCTTCCCGTCGGTGAGGCAGTTGCGGCAGACCCCGCAGCGCGGCAGGAACACGGTGACGACCTGATCGCCGATCTCGAGGTCGTCGACGCCGTCGCCGAGGGCCTCGACGATGCCCGCGCCCTCATGGCCGAGCAGCATCGGCAGCGGCCTGGGCCGGTTCCCGTCGACGACGGAGAGGTCGGAGTGGCACACCCCGGCCGCGGTCAGCCGGATGCGGATCTCCCCGAGGCCCGGGGCGTCGAGGTCGAGCTCCTCGACCGTGAGCGGAGATGACTCCGCATACGGCCGGTCACGCTCTGCCTCGCGCAGCACCGCGCCCCGGATCCTCACAGTCCGGCCTGACCCTCGGTCTCGTAGGCGGCCATGATCCCGATCCGGCGGGCATGGCGGTCATCACCGGAGAAGGGGGTGGTGAGGAACGCGTCGACGATGGCGATCGCATCGGCCTCGGAATGCTGGCGGGCGCCGACGGCGACGATCTGCGCATCGTTGTGCTCACGGGCGAGCTGCGCGATCTCCGGGTTCCACGCGAGTGCGGCCCTGGCGCCGGTGACGAGGTTGGCCGCCATCTGCTCCCCGTTGCCCGACCCGCCGATGACGACGCCGAGCGAGTCGAGGCCCGCGGCGCGGTCGTCGACGACGGCCTGAGCCGCGGCGATGCAGAACGCCGGATAGTCGTCGAGCGCGTCGTACTCGAGTGCCCCGTGGTCGACGACCTCGTAGCCCTCCTCGCCGAGGTGGCCCTTGAGGACCTCTTTGAACTCGTACCCGGCGTGGTCGGTGCCGAGGTGAACCTTCATCATGTGCCTTTCGTCAGGGGTGGTGAGCTCGCTGGTCGTGGACAGTGCAGCGGACAGAGCTGTGGGCAGAGCCTCAGTCGAAGATCGGACCCTGGTCGCGGGTGCGCTTGAGTTCGAAGAAGCCCGGCGTCGAGGCGACGGCGACGACGCCGTCGAAGAGGCGCCCGGCATCCTCGCCCTGCGGGGCCGGGGTGACGACGGGACCGAAGAACGCGGTGCCGGCGACCCGGCAGATCGGGGTGCCGACGTCGTCGCCGACGAGGGCCATCGCCTCGTCGTGGGAAGCCTGCAGCGCGGCGTCGTAGTCGTCGCGCTCGGCGTAGTCGAGGAGTTCGGCGGGCAGATCGAGCTCAGCGAGCGCCTCGGCGACGGCCTTGTCGAAGTCCTGTTCCCCACCGGGGTGGATGCGGGTGCCGATCGCGGTGTAGAGCGGCTCGGCGATCTCCTCGCCGTGCTCGGCGATCGCGGCGGTGACGACGCGCATCGGACCCAGGGTGCGGTCGATGAGCTCCCGGTAGTCCTCGGGGAGGTCCTTGCCGCGGTTGAGGATGTTGAGGCTCATCGGATGGAAGCGGACGTCGACGTCGCGGACCTTCGCGACCTCGAGTCCCCACCGGGACGTCATCCACGCCCACGGGCACGCCGTGTCGAACCACAGGTCAAGGGTTTCTCTGCTCATTCTCGCTCCTCATCGGCAGGGGTGCGCCGCAGCGCCCTGGTCACTGTGCCAATCTACCAACTCCGCGCGCCCCGGCCCACCGCGTCCTCGTAGCCGAGATCGCACGGCGTTCATGACAGAATGACGACAGTACACATGACTTGATGCGGAGGTCGCCAGACAGTGCCCCAATACAACCTCACCCGCGACGAAGCACGTTCGCGGTCGTCCCACATTGACGTCACGAGCTACGAGCACACGCTCATCCTCACCGGTCGCGGGGACTCGTTCCGGGTGCGGTCCCGGATCCGCTTCACCGCCGATCCGGATGCGACGACCTTCATCGACGCGATCACCGCGAGCGTCGAACGGATCGTGCTCAACGGCCTCGACCTCGAACTCGCCGAGGTCGTCGCCCCCTCCCGCATCACCCTGCCGGGACTCGCGGCGGAGAACGAGCTCGTCATCGACGCCCACTTCTCCTATATGAACACGGGTGAGGGCCTCCACCGCTTCGTCGATCCGATCGACGACGAGGTCTACCTCTACTCCCAGTTCGAGGTGCCCGACGCCCGCCGCGTCTTCCCCGTCTTCGAACAGCCCGACCTCAAGGCCCCGTTCTCCTTCACCGTCGTCGCCCCCGAGCACTGGACGGTCGTCTCGAACTCCCCGACACCGACCCCCGGCGATCCGGCCGAGACCTTCGCCGACCTCGGCGAGGAGGCCGCCGAGGGCATGGCCGTGTGGCAGTTCGCCCCGACGACGCCGATCTCCTCCTACATCACCGCGATCATCGCCGGACCCTACCGCAGCGTCCACTCCGAACTCGTCTCCTCCGACGGACAGCCGGTGCCGCTGGGCCTCTACTGCCGGGAGTCGCTCTTCGAATACCTCGACTCCGACACCCTCTTCAGGATCACCCGCGCCGGCTTCGAGTTCTTCGAACGCGAGTTCGGCGTGCCCTACCCGTTCGAGAAGTACGATCAGCTCTTCGTCCCCGAGTTCAACGCCGGGGCGATGGAGAACGCCGGGGCCGTGACGATCCTCGAGAACTACATCTTCCGCTCCCGTCCCACCGAGGCCCTCGTCGAGCGCCGCACCGTCACCGTCCTCCACGAGCTCGCGCACATGTGGTTCGGCGATCTCGTGACGATGAAGTGGTGGAACGACCTCTGGCTCAACGAGTCCTTCGCCGAGTTCATGTCGACGCTCGCGACAGCCGAGGCGACGAAGTACACCGAGGCGTGGACGACGTTCGCGACGATCGAGAAGTCGTGGGCCTACCGCCAGGATCAGCTGCCGAGCACGCATCCGATCGTCGCTCCCATCGAGGATCTTGCCGATGTCGAGGTCAACTTCGACGGCATCACGTATGCCAAGGGCGCCTCGGTGCTCAAGCAGCTCGTCGCCTGGGTCGGCCGGGCCGAGTTCTTCGCCGGACTCGCCCAGTACTTCGAGAAGCATGCGTGGGCGAACACGGAGCTTGACGACCTGCTGCGCGAACTCGAGGCGACGAGCGGACGGGACCTCGCGACGTGGTCGAAGCTGTGGCTCGAGGAGTCCGGCGTCAACCTCATCGAAGCGAGCGTCGAGACCGCTCCCGCCGACACCGACGAGGAGTCCGAGACCGTCACGCGCCTGCAGGTGACGCAGAAGCCGTGGATCATCGAGGGCCAGCCGGTGCCGTCCCTGCGTCCGCATCGCCTCGCGATCGGGTTCTACTCCGAGAACGCGGAGGGCCGGCTCGTGCGCACGCATGCCTTCCCGCTCGACCTCGACTCCGCCGAGGCGGACGTGCCCGAGGCCGTGGGACTGCCCAAGCCCGACGTCATCGTCGTCAACGACGCCGACCTCACGTACGCGAAGGTCCGCTTCGATCCCGAGAGCATGCGGGTCGCGGCAGAGCGGCTGAGCGACTTCGACGATTCCCTCACCCAGCTGATCGTGCTCAGCACCCTGTGGGACTCCGTGCGCGACGGCGAGCTGCCGGCCGGCGTCTACATCGAGACCCTGCTCAACCACCTCGGTGCGATCAGCCACTCCTCCGGTCTGCTCACGCAGATGCGCCAGCTCGAGACGGCCGTCGGGGCCTACCTGCCCCCGGCCGAGCGGGCACAGGCGCACACCCGCGTCGCCGACCGCCTCGGCGAGCTCTTCGCATCAGCCCCGGCCGGATCGGATCAGGCGTTCCAGTTCCTCCGCGGAGTCATCCGGCACGCCCAGTCACCGGCGCAGATCGACGAGCTGCGGCAGTGGCTCGACGCCGCCGAGGTCGGCGGCATCACCATCGACACGGACCTGAAGTGGGAGCTGCTCATCGCGCTGTCGAACCACGATGCGATCGCCGAGTCCGCGATCGCGGACATGGCCGCCGAGGATCCCAGCGCCACCGGACAGCGGCAGGCCGCGACCGCACGGGCCGCCAGGGCCACCTCGGCGGCGAAGTCGCAGGCCTTCACCCGGATGATCGACGAGGTCGACCTGCCGAACTCGGAGCTCGGGGCCCTGGCCAACGGGTTCGCGATGGGACTGCAGACCGACACCGGTGAGCTCATCGCCGCCGAGGCGCCCCTCCTCGACTTCGCGACCGAGTACTTCCAGCGGGTCTCCGGCTGGTGGGAGACCCGGACGCTCGAGATGGCGCAGACGATGACGCTCAGGCTCTTCCCGCCGGCCACCGACCACACCGTGGCCCAGGCGACGGCGTGGCTGACCGATCATCCGGCGGCGCCGAAGGGACTGCTGCGGCTGATGCGGGAGAACCTCGCCGACGCGCAGCGGGCCCTGACGGCTCAGGAGACGTCCAGCATGGTTGAGGACCCGTCCAAGATCGCTCGCTAGGCTCGAGGGCATCATGACTTCTGATTCTCTCGAGACCACTCTGCTCGCCGCCTCGCAGATCGATTGGGCGTTCCTCCTCGACGTCCCGCTGCGGGTCACCCTCATCATCGTCGGCGCGCTCATCATCAACTTCCTCATGCGCATCGTCATCCGCCGCTTCGCCGCGAGCGTGGCGAAGGGCACCGTCGGCAGCTCGAAGTCGACCTCGCGGTTCTCCACCTCGGCGATGGAATCGCAGTTCACCGGCATCGACCAGGCGACGATCAGGGAGCGGCGCGCCCAGCGCGCGCAGACCGTGGGACGGATGCTCTCCTCGGTGACCTCGATCGTCATCGCCGTCGTCGCGAGCCTCATCGTCCTCTCCGAACTCAACTTCAACGTCGGGCCGATCCTCGCCTCGGCGGGTATTGCGGGTGTCGCGATCGGCTTCGGCGCGCAGGCGCTCGTCAAGGACTACCTGTCGGGCTTCTTCATGGTCATCGAGGACCAGTACGGGATCGGTGACTCCGTCGACCTCGGCGAGGCGATCGGCACCGTCGAGGACGTCGGCCTGCGCACCACCCAGGTCCGCGGACTCGACGGGACCCTGTGGCATGTGCGCAACGGTGAGATCCTCCGCGTCGGCAACCAGTCGCAGGGCTGGGCGCGTGCCGTCCTCGACATCCCCGTCGCATACAACACCTCGGTGGCGACGTATTCGAAGGTCATCGCCGATACGACGAAGGTCATCGAGGAGGATCCGGAGATCGCCGATGCGATCCTCGAGCCGCCCGAGATCTGGGGGGTGGAGTCCCTGTCGGCGCAG
The DNA here is from genome assembly GCF_005502845.1 of Brevibacterium sp. 2SA. Lineage (NCBI taxonomy): Bacteria > Bacillati > Actinomycetota > Actinomycetes > Micrococcales > Brevibacteriaceae > Brevibacterium > Brevibacterium sp. 2SA. The sequence goes on from NZ_SCMW01000041.1 coordinate 27,371, forward strand.
TCGCAGGTCATCCGCACGGTGCTCAAGACGAAGCCGAACCAGCAGTGGAAGGTCGCGCGCGCCTTCCGTGCCGAGCTCAAGCGCCAGATGGACAAGTACGGCATCCACATCCCGATCACGCAGGAGACGGTCTTCCGCACCCTGCCCGACCCCACCGAGGCGGCGAAGATCAAGGCGACCAACGACGCTGAGGACGACTCCGAGGACCACGACCGGGAGTCCGCCTCGGCCGGCGGCTCGGGCAAGTCTTCGGCGCCCGGTCGGGCCTCCGGCGGTCGCGCGCCCGGCGGCCGCTCGACGGGCGGCCGCTCAGGTGCCGGACACAAGGGCACCGGCAACCCCGACGGAAGGAAGCGATGAGCTCAGAGACGATCTTCGACGCGGTCGGCGGCCATCCGACTTTCACCCGGCTCGTCGACGCGTTCTACGCCAATGTCGCCGCCGACGAACCGCTCATCAGCATGTATCCGGAGGGCCACGACCTCACGGGCGCCAAGCACCGGCTCCAGATGTTCCTCGTGCAGTACTTCGGCGGGCCGACGACGTATCAGGAGGAACGGGGCCACCCGCGTCTGCGGATGCGCCACTTCCCGTTCCCCGTCGACTTCGACGCTCGGGATCGCTGGCTGCGGGCGATGCGCGGGGCGCTTGACGAAGTCGACCTGCCGCCCCTCTACGACGAGGTGTTCTGGGACTACTTCCAGCGCGCCGCCACCGCGATGGTCAACACGAACAGCACCGGGGCCTGAGGCCGCGGCCCACGTCGGTGGGCACGGTGCGAGGCGTGCGCACGGCGTTGCTCGGGTCGACGCGGCGTGCGCAGCTCGCGCCTGGTGTGCGCTCTCTTCTGCGCACGGCGCCCGTTTCGGCTCACCCTGGTTTGCAGGGCTCTGTTCAGCACTAGAGCCGTGCGAACCAGGGTGAGCCCTCGCGTGGTCGCGCTCCCCTGCCGTCTGCCTCAGGCGGCCGTCTGCCTCAGGCGGACTGTCGGGTGAGGAGGTGACCGCCGGGGGTGACGACGCGCAGCCAGCCGGCGGATTCCATGACCGGACAGGCGGCGCTCGCCGACGGCGGGAGGAAGCGGAGGCCCGCGGCGGCGAAAGCGAGACCCGCCGGCACCGTCGTCCCGTGGTCGCCCGTCAGCGGCGCCGCCCACACCCGTGCTCGGAGCGCCTTGACCGCATGTGAGCCCGCGCCGTCGGGAGTGCCGTCGGCGACCTCGGCGATCCCCGCCTCGGCGCCGGCGATGAGGGCGGATGGGGCGATCGTGTCCGTCTGCTCCCACGGGCCCCGAGGCGGGGCGATGCCGGCCCAGGAGACGAGCATCGACGTCGGCGGCAGCGGAAGGCTCGTGCCGTTCTCCGCGCGGGCGAAGCGGTCGGCCAGCGCCGCGAGCGGGACGACCTCGTCGAGGCCGTCGAGTTCGGGGGAATCGAGCCGCTGCATCCGCATCGCGAGCACGAGCGGGGTCGAATCGCCGATCCCGTGCGGGAAGAGCGGGGCGACGGTGAGGACGAGGACCTCCGAGGCGACCTGCAGGCGCATCGCCCCGTCGGGGTCGAGTCGGTGCGCCAGCGAGGTGAACGCGGCGAGGTCGGACAGGGCCTTCTCATCGGCGATCTCGAGGGTCGTCATCGGCGCAGGCTCCGCATCCGCGCGGGGGCGCGCACGACCGACTCGAGGGCGACGATCTCGTCCTCGCTCAGGCGCCGCGGACGACCGCTGGCCTGGTCGACGAAGGCGATGACGGTCTCGGCGACCGTGTAGACCAGGGAGCCGTCGGGTTCGACGACGACGTAGCTGATGGTCACCGAGGCGGGCCGCACCTCGCTGATGACGAGATCGACGGCGATCGGACCGGGACGGTAGCTGATCGGAGCGCGGTATTCGATGGCGTGCGAGGCGACGAGGAGTTCGGTCGTCGCCGAGGCGGCACCGAAGACCTCGGGCATGGGGAGACCGGAGACCACCTCGGCGGCGCCGTAGTCCCCCGCCCGGACGGCGGCGTCACGGCTCTGCGTCGGGGACCCCAGCGCTCGGACACGGGCCTCTTCGAGGAGCCGGAGCTGGACGACGTTGTTGACGTGTCCGTAGGCGTCCATATCACCCCATCGCAGTTCGAGGAGGACTCGGGTGAATTCGTCGAGAAGGGGGTTCACAGCGCCTGAGTGCATGATCCCATGATGCCATCCCGCCGGGCCCTGCCTGTGACCGGGCGACTCAATCGAACACGCAGGTGGCTCACCTGAGCGGATCGCCCGCGGGCCCACTCGAACTGCCTGATTGCCGGCGGTGGTGCGATGCGTCTCCTCGCAGGTCGCACGGTGCCCGGGTAGGATCGAGACGATGCCCGACCCCGTCCTCCTGGAGGCCCATGTGAGTGAAACCGAGCCGACCCTGGCCGAGGCGAATGTCGCCCGCCTGCACGAACTCCTCGAATTGAGGAAGGTCGCCGTGGACGAGTCGACGCGGGAGTCGGATCACTTCATCGGGCCGAGCCAGTACAAGCCCGACGGCCGCGTCTTCGGCGGGCAGGTGCTCGCGCAGTGCATCGTCGCGGCCGCCGCGACCCTGCCCGCCGACCGGCTCATCCACTCTCTGCACGGCTACTTCCTGCGGGCCGGCGATGTCGCCGAGCCCATCGAGTTCGGCGTCGAACGCCTCCGCGACGGCCGGTCCTTCTCCGCCCGGCGCGTCCACGCGTATCAGAAGGACGTGCCGATCCTCTCGCTCATCGCCTCGTTCCAGGACGAGCAGCCGGGATTCGAGCACTCCGAGTCGATGCCCGCGGGAATCCCCGGCCCTGAGGACAGTCCCGATCTGCGGGAGCTGCTCGCCGCCGACGATTCCCTGCGCGTGACCGAATGGTTCAATCGGCGCCCCTTCGACATCCGTCCCGTCGAGCCCTTCGGCGTCCCCGGTGCCGGGGACGTCGACTCGGAGCTGCCCGAGCAGCACGTGTGGTTCCGCGCGAGCGCGCATTTCGGCGACGACCCCGTGCTCAATGCGGCGGCCCTGGCCTATGCCAGCGACTTCAATCTCCTCGAACCGGTGCTGCGCAAACATGACCTCACCTGGGCCACCCCCGGGCTGCGCGTCGCGAGTCTCGACCATGCGATGTGGTGGCATCGGCGCGTCCACGTCGACGACTGGATGCTCTACGTCCAGGAATCGCCGGCGGCACGCGGCGGTCGCGGTCTCGGCTACGGGCGGATCTTCTCCCGCGACGGCGAGCTCCTCGCCACCGTCGCGCAGGAGGGCATGGTCCGCGTCAAGGACATGCCGTGAGCGATGACAAGACCGCGATGATCGAGATCCTCGCATCGATCCTCAGTCGCCTCGTCAACGTCGCCCTGTGCCTCGTGCTCACCTCGATCGCCCTGCTCATCCTCCGAGACCGCACGGATCTCCACATCGGACTCGTCGCGATCCTCGCGCTCGTCCTCGGCATCCTCGGCACGTTCGTCGTCCGGTACCTGCTCACGCTCTTCCACCGCATGTGGCGCAAGCTCTTCGACCGCTTCGAACCCGGTGCCGGCCCGCGCGCATAGACGGACCGGCCGCCCACGCACGGAGGCCCCGGCATGATGCCGGGGCCTTCGTGTCGTCAGTCCGTCAGTCGCGAGTCAGGCGACGATGGGTGACGCGGTGCGGACGGGCCGCATCCTCGCCGAGGCGTTCGACCTTGTTCTTCTCGTACGCTTCGAAGTTGCCCTCGAACCAGTACCACTGAGCCGGGTCCTCGTCATTGCCCTCCCACGCGAGGATGTGCGTGGCGACGCGGTCGAGGAACCAGCGGTCGTGGGAGACGACAACGGCGCAGCCGGGGAACTCGAGCAGAGCGTTCTCGAGTGATCCCAGGGTCTCGACGTCGAGGTCGTTCGTCGGCTCGTCGAGGAGGAGCAGGTTGCCGCCCTGCTTGAGCGTGAGCGCGAGGTTGAGGCGGTTGCGCTCACCACCGGAGAGCACTCCGGCCTTCTTCTGCTGGTCGGGGCCCTTGAAGCCGAACGCGGAGACGTAGGCGCGCGAAGGCATCTCGACGGCGCCGACCTGGATGAAGTCGAGTCCGTCGGAAACAACCTCCCACAGCGACTTCTCCGGGTCGATGCCCCCACGGGACTGGTCGACGTAGGAGATCTTCACGGTCTCGCCGACCTTGAGGTTGCCGTTGTCGAGCTCTTCGAGTCCGACGATCGTCTTGAACAGCGTCGACTTGCCGACACCGTTGGGGCCGATGACGCCGACGATGCCGTTGCGCGGCAGCGAGAAGCTCAGTCCGTCGATGAGCAGGCGGCCGTCGAAGCCCTTCTCGAGGTCCTTGGCTTCGATGACGATGTCGCCGAGGCGGGGGCCGGCCGGGATCTGGATCTCTTCGAAGTCGAGCTTGCGCGTCTTCTCTGCCTCGGCTGCCATCTCCTCGTAGCGGGCGAGGCGGGCCTTCGACTTCGTCTGCTTGGCCTTCGGGTTCGACCGCACCCATTCGAGTTCGTCCTTGAGGCGCTTGGCGAGCTTCGCGTCCTTCTTGCCCTGGACCTGCAGGCGCTCGCGCTTCTTCTCGAGGTAGGTCGAGTAGTTGCCCTCGTAGGGGTAGAGGTGGCCGCGGTCGACCTCGGCGATCCATTCGGCGACATGGTCGAGGAAGTAGCGGTCGTGGGTGATGGCGATGACGGCACCGGGATAGGACTTGAGGTGCTGCTCGAGCCAGAGCACGGATTCGGCGTCGAGGTGGTTCGTCGGCTCGTCGAGGAGGAGCAGGTCGGGCTTCTCCAGCAGCAGCTTGCACAGCGCCACACGGCGGCGCTCACCACCGGAGAGGACGCTGACGTCGGCGTCGGGCGGCGGGCAGCGCAGCGCATCCATGGCCTGTTCGAGCTGCGAGTCGAGGTCCCACGCGTCAGCGGCGTCGATGGCCTCCTGCAGCTTGCCCATCTCCTCCATGAGGGCGTCGAAGTCCGCGTCGGGGTTCGCCATCTCCTCGGAGATCTCGTTGTAGCGGTCGAGCTTCGCCTTGATCTCGGCGACACCCTCTTCGACGTTGCCGAGCACGGTCTTGTTCTCGTTGAGCGGGGGCTCCTGCATGAGGATGCCCACCGTGTAGCCGGGGCTGAGCCGGGCTTCGCCGTTCGACGGCTGTTCGAGGCCGGCCATGATCTTGAGGATCGTCGACTTGCCGGCGCCGTTGGGGCCGACCATGCCGATCTTCGCCCCCGGATAGAAGGACATCGACACGTCGTCGAGGATGACTTTGTCACCGTGCGCCTTGCGCGCCTTGTGCATGGTGTAAATGAATTCGGCCATAGTGGCCCCAGATTATCGGTTGGCGCGCCTCCGCGCCAAACGCATCAGCCTCCGCCGAGCGACGGTCCGTCCGAGCTCGACGAGCCCTCCTCACCACCTCCGGAGCCCGACGACGACCCGCTCGAATCCGACGAGCCGCTCGAGGACGAGCCGCTCGACGAGGAGCCTCCGGAGCCCGACGACCCTGAGGAGCCGCTCGAACCCGACGAGCTGTCCGGGCTGGGGGTCTCCGCGTCGTCACCGGTGATGTTCTCGCCCGGGAGGTGTCCGGCGCCGTTGTCGTCGCCGTCCTCATCGCGCATCTCCCCCTTGGGCGCCTCGACGCCTTCAGGTCGGTCGACCTTGCCGAGCAGGCAGGCCCCTGTCGACTCCGAGGGCGGCATGAGCTCGGCCGTGGCCTTGCCGGCACGGATCTCCCCGACGACGCAGCCCTTCTTCGTCTTCACGCCGAAGACCTTCGAGGGCACCTCATTGCCCAGCGGCGATTCGTCGAGGGTGGCCTCGAGCTGCTCCGGCTTGTATCCGGCGTCGATCATCGTGTCGAAGAACTTCTTCGTCGACGGCACGGATTCGGAGTCACCGGTCAGCGGTTCGACCGCCTTGATGACCTTGTCGACCTCGGCCTCGGGCTTGGCCGACGTCGTCGCCGGCGCCGGTTCCGCATTGTCGTCCTGTCCGAGCAGCGAGCAGCCGGACAGGGCGATGGTCAGGGCTGCGACACCCAGGAGGGGAACGACACGCATGGATCACCTTGGGGAGGACGACGACGAACGTTCTCACTCTAGCCGATTCCGGCCTCAGACCGCGCGGACGACGTCGCCCCGAGTCTCCACCCGGTCCCGCACGGGTCAGAACGGAGCCGCGGCGGCTGCCGTCGCCTCGGCGATCGCGGGATCCTTCCCCTCCCCGCCCGTCGGGCCGGTGTCGGTGTCCTCGCCGGTCTCATCGGGCTCGGTGTCCTCGCCGTCCGCGTCCGACCCGTGCGCCGTCTCGGACGGCACCGCGGCAGGCGACCAGCCGGCGGCACCGTCTGCGCTCTCGCCGTCCGGCCCCGCGAGGTCGGGTCCCTCCCCCACGGCGTCGGGGACAGTCCCCTCCC